>JAMOUE010000210.1 GCA_027068235.1 Deltaproteobacteria bacterium
TAAAATAGTGTTTGCCCTCCATCCTCTGTCTTTACAAGTTGGCCAACCTGCATATTGACCATTTGAAGGGCCTTTTGGGGGCAATGTTCGGCACAGATGCCACAACCTTCGCACTCCAAGGGATCAATCCATAAGTCCTCCTTGCTTATGGCCTCAAAAGGACACTTTTTTGCACACAGCCCACAACTGGCGCAAACCATATAGTTACGCACAGGAGCCAATATGTTAAAAGGCTCCCTTTTAGCTTCCTTTTGACCAAAGTACCCCTTGAGACTTGGATTCTCTACGTTTCCATCTAAGAAAGTGGCTCCTTGCAGCTTTTCTCTCATGGCAAGAAGTAGTTGGGTCTTGCCGCTATTTGGTCCGCCATGAATTACAATTTTCATGAAACACCTCCTACAAAATCCCAAATCTTATCCAATTGCTTTGCCAAGGCTGGGTCATGTTGTTGCAATGTTTCATCATCTCCAAAATTTTCCAAATGAGGCACTAAAAAACATTCAAGCCCTAAATTGGCACAATGTTCCTTCACAGATTGAGTCACCTCACTGCCTTGCAGTACAATGCCTCCAGGCACACCAATCCCTTGAATTATCTGCCCAAATGTAGAGATCTCGTTTTCCAAGCTAGGATGAGTTGTAGTAACAAGCAGCATGGCTTCTGCCTGTTTGACAGCCCTTAGGGCAGTTGCACCAAGGCCTAAAGGTGCCTTTACAACAATGTGTTGGTCTGGGTCTAATGGGAATTCTTGCTGAACCTTTCTTATTAAGAATCCTTCCCAATAATCATTGTGGGCCATACGTCCACCAACTATCGCAAGTTTATCATCTTTGATTTTGCCTATCTCACCAGCCTGAATCTCATCCCAGTCTATGGCGCCTTCAGGACATACTTCCCTACAAAGGCCACATCCTCGACAGATACCTGTCCGCCTGCCTATTTTGTCATCCATCTTGAGTATTGCCCCAAATTTGCAAGCCTCAAGACACTTTCCCACCATCTTGCATTTTTCATTATCCACCTTGGAAACACGGCGGTTTACCTGATCACCACTCCAAGAAAAAAAGGAAAATATCTTAGGATTACATACGTCCAATTCATAAAGGCTGCACTCACCTTGCTGGCCACCAGTTACAGCTTCGGCCAAACTCCTAGCCAGTGTGGTACGCCCCACACCGCCCTTACTTGCCAACAGTCCAACAATCATCTCTACCTCCCAGATCGAACTATTTCTCTCGCCAATAATCCAGTTAATCAGCAAAAAAATTGACCTTGTTTTGTAAGATGGCGTCCATAACTAACTGGCGTCCATAACTACAGCTACATTTAGGCACGCCACTTTCAAAGGCCAACTCCTTGGCTTGATTAAAGATTTTAAATTAGAAGCTAGTCACTAAAAAAAAGAAATCAATAATTGAAATATTGAACTTACAGATTAGGCGTTGTGAAATGATTTAATCTCTAGTTTTTTTGGTAAGGGAGTTCACATCCAGATAATTTTCATGGTGAACATGGGCGAAGTGCTCATTTCGCAACAGGCTTTGCATACATGAGTAATGTAGCTTAAGACACCTATTTTGACTGTGTTACCGAGTGATACTAAATGCAGCAAAGAAGATATGTGGCTTTTTAAGCTTTTCTCTTTTTTTAGTCTCTTCCTTTCTCTTTAATATTGCAATCAATCAACAAGCAAAAACGGCCGTCCATTTTTAAAGACTTTCTTAATTATACCGATAAGCAGATAAAGCATATTTGATTACATAACAAAATGAAGTGGTTAGTAGCTTAACGTCTTGGAGAAAATAGTGTTCAATTTTGCCTCCTTATACTTCTTAAGAGGAAAAAATGGATTTACTCTCATAGAGTTAGCAGTAGTAATGCTTCTTTTTATCTTGACGGCTGCCTTTGCAGTACCAAATGTGGCCAAGGTAATACCACGTTACAGGCTAAAGGAGGCTTCAAGAGGCATCTATAGTGATCTGCAACTGGCAAAGCTTACTGCTGTCAAAGAAGGCACACCATGTACAGTAGAGTTTACCAGTACAGGATATCAGATATTTATCGATGTCAACGAAAATCTTGAAAGAGACGGCGTAGAAACAGGCAACCAATATTTACTCAAACAGGTAAATTGGTCTGATTACAAAGATGTTGAGCTTGATACAAGCAACGGAGGGGGCGACGGACTATCTTTCATGGACAATGATAATGGCAATCCTGCCATAAGCTTTCTTCCTACAGGGTTAACAATAAATAATATCGGTGGTCTTGGAGTTGGAACTGTATTTCTTCGGCTTAAAAATGATACAAGCAAACAAATGCGCGTGGTTGTAAACAGCACTGCATCAATAAGAATAGAATAAGAAATGATAACTCAAAATCAACTAGGATACAGCCTTGTCGAACTACTTATCTCGTTGATAATAGGCCTTATTGTAATGGGAGGCATATATTTAAGTGCTACTTCCCAAGAACGAAACATGCACATAGAAGACAGAGTTGCAGAAGTTCAGGCCAATTTGAGAGCTGGCTTATACATCCTTGAAAGAGATCTTAGGTCTGCTGGCTATGATCCAAATTGTCTTTCACCTCCTTGTCTTGGATTTACGAATGCCAATGCAACCTCTGTAGCTTTTAAAAGACGGGACCCAAATACTAATACTATCCAAACCATTGTATACAGCCTTTACGATTCACAAGGTGATGGCGATCAAGACCTTGGCCGTAACTTCAACGGCTCGGGAAAGCAGCCAGTTATTCTAAATGTTGATGCCATTAATTTTGTGTATTTTGACAAAAGTGGTACCAGACTTACTACTCCGGTTACTTCAAATGATCTCAATGATATTAAAACAGTTGAAGTAACTATAGTAGCGCACTCAGAAATACCAGATCCAAATTATGTGGCCAGTAAAGTTTTTAAAAATCTTCAAGGAGAAACTGTCTTTACGCCGCCATCTAATGATCATTACAGGAGACGGGCTATAAGGACTAGAATATTATGCCGCAATATATTTTAGATGAAAAGAAGAACAATCAAATGAAACGCTGGAGATATTATAACCAATCGGTATCTGACAGCGGCTTCACCTTGATAGAGATTCTAATAGTCATATTAGTTTTCTCTATTGGAATGTTAGGCCTATCAGCGCTGCAGTTTTCCGCAACTCAAGGCAATAGAGGGGCATATACACTTACAGAAGCTACTGTTGCTGCCTCTTCACAGTTAGAAAAATTGCTTTCTGCAAATTATTCTGATCCAATTCTTACACCAGGAAATTATACCATAACTACTAATACGTATTCTATATCTTACAGAATAACTGAACCTGTAAGTAACCAAATAAAAAATATAGCACTCTCAATTACACGAACAGATGATGTAGTAAGAACAAATAGATATAACCTAATAGTAACAAACATACAATAAATGGGACACATAATGAACCATTTTCACATCATAGAACATAATAACGGAACTATTTTAATAATAACTTTGTTGACACTGTTTGTGTTGTCTTTAGCAGGCATTATGGCTATTAATACTGCAAAAATTGAAACACAAATTTCTGGTAATTTAAGAAATTATAAAGAAAATTTCTACAAGACAGAATCAGCGGTACGAGAAATAGCGATAAGCATTGAGAATACTACAGCCAATAATTTAATTAATGGAAATAAAATAGTTTTACCAGATCAAACCGACATTCAACTATCTAATGCAGGAAACCTTATTAATCAAGAAGCAACTTTATCTCTTAGATTACAAATAGCCAATAATCCTTTAGCAAATATCACTCAAGATGAACCAATTTATAATAATAAAGTATTAGTCGTTCATGGAGGACCTGCGCCTGGTTCTTCAATGACAATTGGATATTCTCATGCTGCATCAGCTAAACACAGATTCTTTGTCTATGGCAATGCTCGTCAAGGAACAACACTAGGAAAAGGCGTACTCATAGAGATTGGCTACCTTAAGAGAATACAGTTCTAAATTTCTATACTCTTTGTTTTATAAACTTTATACGAAGACTTAAGAACACGATAGACAAATAAAATTATTGAGTCTTTATATTACTGGGAGCGTAAAAGAGATGACAAATTGATTGCTGTCACAGCAGCTACGCCGCCTCTGCAATGACAATGAGGATTGCTTTCCGGCCCTTCTGGGCCTGTAATGACGGCTCATATCATCTAAAAAAGGCTCTCAAGTAATAATGCAATAATTTGAGATCAGAGGTAACACATGTTTATCATTAAAAAATTGGCTTCTTACAAAATTAGCTTAACACTATTGATAACCTATATCTTGACTTTCTTGAGTTCGCCTTGGGCTTTTGCAATTGATATAGATGATGACCCTGTTGAAACAGCTGTCAGAGCTGCTCCAGCTAATATAATGTTTTTACTGGATGATTCTGGAAGTATGAATTGGGAATTTCTAACTAGAGAAGGAAGCGGCTTATTTAATCCAGAGGGTTTCTGGTATAAATATATATACTCTTCTAGGTGGAGATCCTTAGATTATGAAGGTAAAAAATATTGGAAGGGGCAATGGTACGGTTATAACCATATGTTTTACAACCCCTTTATGGAATACAAGCCATGGTCTGGAGCGTCTTATGGCGATGCAGACATGTCTCATCCTCGTTTTAATCCTATAGCAAGCAATGTTACTTTTGATTTAACAAAGCCATTTATAGCTTTAAACAATGCAGCAGATGATCATGGAGATACTTATAGTAACGCAACTCCTATAAATTGTAACACAACTAATTTTGTAGCTTCACTAGAAACAAGTGGTGACCACGATGTTTTTAAGATAGTGCTTTTAAGCAGTGGGAATCTCATTGTCCGAACCAAAGGTTGTACAGATACTATGGGAAGGATTTTAGATGAGTCAGGCAATGTATACAGTAACTATAACGATGACTGCATTAATGCCTCTTATTGTGACATGAGCTGTGATCCTGTTAGAGATAGAAATTTTTATATATCTTTGACCAATGTCCCAGCCGGTACATATTATATTGATGTTACAGGTTGGTATATCACAACCGGCACTTACACACTTGATATCTCTTTTAGTGGTACTTGTGAGATGCTTAATCCACTATCGACTCCAAGTACTATTATCAATAACGCCCACTACTTCGTTATTGATGACGCTGACAACGACACTGAATATGACCCAAATGAAGCCATATATTTAGTAAACTTCAAAAACTTCAGCCCTGTTGAAAGGGAAGTTTACAAATTTATCGACACCAACCATGACCAAAAAATAGCCAAAAATGAATTAGAGCCATTAAGCACTCCACCTGCATTTTTAATGGTACACACACCTGAAGAAGACCTGCAAAACTTTGCCAACTGGTTTTCTTATTACAGAAAACGTGAATATACGGGAAAGGCTGCTATCGCCACGGCCTTGACAAAACTCAGTGGGGTAAATGTTGGTCTGTATTCAATACATGAACGCCTCCATCAACCAGTTTTAGACCTTGACTTTAACCGGGATTATTTGAGAAATGCGCTTTTTGGACTCCAATCTGATGGAGGTACCCCCCTACGTAATGCTCTTTTAAATGTTGGCCAATATTTTAATGCAAACGACTGCAGTAATGGAAATATTGGCCCTGCACCTTGGGCATCTGAAGAAGAAGGAGGGGCCTGTCAACAAGCCTTTGCTATTGTGATGACAGACGGATATTGGAATGGCTCCACGCCATGGGTAGGCAATGTTGACGGCAATGATGGTCCTCCTTTTGCTGACAATTATTCCAATACGTTAGCAGATGTTGCACGAAAATTTTATGAAATAGATTTAAACACTAACTTGCCCAATATAGTTCCTACAAATGCATGTGATCAAAATAGCGAACAGCATCTAGTTACTTACACCATCGCATTTGGAATGAAAGGGACATTGGATCCAGAAAACTATCATCCGTGCATGTTGGACGTAATCAATGGTACATCTCCTCCTCCCGTATGGCCAAATCCTATCAGTTCTGGAGAAGGCCCTGCACGGATAGATGATCTTTGGCATGCAGCAATTAATGGCAGAGGAGCCTATTTTTCTGCTGGTAATCCAGATCAGCTAATTAAGGCCATTGAATCAATAATGGAAAACATCAAGGCCCGCACCACATCAGGTGCTGCTGTTTCAATAAATAGCGAGAAACTTGCCACCGATAGCATCTTATATCAGTCCTCTTATAATTCCGCCATTTGGACAGGCAATCTAAAGGCATTTCATCTTGATTCTGTCACAGGTGAGCCTTCAAGTGCCATATGGGAAAGCCAAGCCAAACTATTAGATCAAGATTGGGATTCTGGACGAAGAATTATTACTTCCGATGGTACAAGTGGGCATCCGTTTAGGTTTGATGACCTTAACAATACACAGAAAAGTTATTTGGGAAGCGATCCTGCAACCCAGGAAAATGTTGTGGAATTTATCAGGGGGAAGGAAGTAGCTGGCTTACGGATACGTCCAAAAATTGATGGCAAGGTGATGAAACTTGGAGATCTCGTCCATTCCACACCAACATTAGTTCAAAATACCGTATTCGTTGGCGGAAATGATGGCATGCTCCATGCTTTTAATGCACAAACCGGCGAAGAAAGATTTGCATTCATTCCAAATTCTGTATATCCACACCTGGCAGATTTAGCAGATGTTAATTATGCACATCGATTTTATGTAGATCTGACACCTACTGTAATATTACATGCTACAGTTAATGGAAACAGTGATCAGAATATTCTAGTTGGCGGCTTAGGAGCAGGTGGCAAAGGATACTTTGCCTTAAATATAACCAATGCGGATACAATAGACGCTGGAACCGCTGAATCAGATATCGCCTCCATGTTCATGTGGGAATACCCTGCCTCTAGCCCTGATCCAGACCTTGGTATAAGTCTTAGCAAAATATCTATAGTAAAAACACATTCTACAGCATATCCTTATGTAGTAATATTTGGAAACGGATATAATAGTACCAATGGTCATTCTGTCCTTTATATTCTCGATCTTTCTACAGGGAACATAATCAAAAAACTTGATACGCAAGTTGGAGGTGACAATGGTCTCTCCACTCCTGCAGTCATAGATGTAGATGGCGATTTCATTGCAGACTATGTATATGCAGGCGATTTACAGGGAAATCTATGGAAATTTGACATTAGTTCTAGTGACCCCTCAGAGTGGGATATCGCCTTTTATGATGGCACCACTCCAAAACCTCTTTTCAGGGCCATAGGCCAGCCAATAACAGCTAGGCCAGATATCATGCATCATTGTACTAATCATGGTTTAATGGTGGTCTTTGGCACAGGAAAGTTTCTTGCAGAGTCTGATATTAGTGATAATTCCACCCAATCAGTTTATGGAATTTGGGACTATAGCGATGCAGACTCTTTATCAGAATACGTAGGTTCATTTGATCCTAATACTGCTACCTTTACTCCTGCACCTGAGATAGCAAGCAATAATGTAGAGCTATTAGAGCAGACCATTATTGATACTCAAACGGTAAATGGTATTCAGTACCGAACATTCTCAGATGCGCAAGCTAACTGGTCCACAAAAAACGAAGCAGATGGTATCCATTTACCAGACCCTTATAGTGCAAATGCCACTAACCCAGCCCATGTTGGATGGTATATAAACCTTGGTGGAACTGGCTTTGAAGGGGAAAGGTTGGCAAGAGATATTATCATAAGAAATGGCAGAGCAATTATTATAACACTCATTCCTAATAACTCACCATGCTCTGGTGGTGGCCGCTCTGTGCTGTATGAAGTAGATGCCTGTGATGGAAGCCGTGTATATAATCCTGTCTTTGATGTCAATAGAGATCAAATAATAGATGAAAATGACACGGTAACTATTCCTAATTTAGGTGAACAGGTACCTACTGGTCGAGTCTTTGATATGTTGATACACAACCCCTTCTTCGTAGAGATTCCTTATACGATAACTGGACCCAACAGACAGGAATTTAAATATTTCAGTACTTCACAAGGAACTATTACAAGAATAAGAGAATCTGGAGACTTTACCGGGATATACTACTGGATTGAGTGGTAAAAGAGGGAGGTAAGTAATGAAATTAACCAATATCTCATTTAGGTTGGCTTTTATATTAAGTATAACTACGTTGTTTTTGAGTTTTACTAATACTTTTGCTAGTGATAGCAAAACATATACAGGACGGGTAGATGATATACTTCAAAACAAAATCGTCATAGATGATTTTGAAATGACACTTGATACAAAAATCAATAATATTCAAAAAGGAGACTTAGTAGAGTTTACTACTGATGATCAAGCTAGAATAATAAATATTCAAAAAATTACTTCTGACTATTCTAAATTTAACGAAGAGCCTCAAAAAGTCAATGCAATGCAGTACTATAAAGTTACTCCAAGAAAGTCAATGACAAGCAATAAAACACTTAAAGCAAAGACTTCAAAAAAAGGAGGACTTAAAAAAAGGAATAATGTTTGGAAGAATTACTAAATCTCAAACCTAACATTACTACAGACACGATATCTTATGAAAGAAATAATGAAGAACAAATTTAGCAAAAATTTTTATCAAAATATGGGGTTCACCTTGATCGAACTCATGATTGTTCTAGCTATAATGGGCCTTTTAGCTGCCCTTTCATTAACAATTTATAAAAGCCATATTAATAAAGCCAAATGTACTACTGTAGAAGTTGCAGCCCATGATACAATGCTTGCACTTATGCGTGAATTGGCAGACTCTGGTACAGCGCCACCAGGACAAAGCTATGCCAATTCTCATACTTTACCCAGTGGTGAAACACTAACATACCCAACAAATGTACAAATAAGTTTTTCAGGGAATGGAACCCAGACAAATCCTTTTGTAGTCAAGGGTAAAAGAAGTAACCCAGCCTGCAATCAGGGAAATGGGGAGTACACGTTGTCACAAAACCAGAGTACAGGTGTATGGTAGCATTGCAGAAAAAATGAAATAGATATTACTGGGAGCGTGAAAGAGATGACAAATTGATTAGTGTCATTGCGAGGAGGTGCGAATGCGCCGACGAAGCAATCCCCACTGAAGGAACAGTGGCGGAAGGCTCTCAGTAATAATATGAAAATCTTTAGGGCAGACAAAACTGTCTGCCCCTTTTTATTTTTGAAGTGTCAAATTAAAAAGCTAGGAACCTAATAACATAGTACGTACCGTATGAGTTTTA
>JAMOUE010000211.1 GCA_027068235.1 Deltaproteobacteria bacterium
TGTGCTGTTACTTTTTTCCATAAAGGATTATGTCCAAAAGATAGGAGCAGAATTTGAAGTTGACTCTGTTCCTCAAGGAGCCCTCCATATCCTCACCCTGGCAGAAAAGGGTAAGGCCACCAATCAAACCCCAACAAAAGGAGAATCTCTCTCCTTCTTCGCACGTATTGGGGAATACTCTTCACAGGTTGCAAGCTCCATAAAAGGCTTTCACGCCTTTTTGGGAGAAGTGATAATTGGCCTCTTCAATATCCTTACAGGAAAAAGCAAGCTGCAATTTGGGGATTTTCTTCTGCACCTCCAAAACGCAGGTGCAATGGCCCTTCCGATTGTCAGCCTCGTAAGCTTTCTGGTTGGTCTAATTCTGGCGTTCGTTGCCACTGTGCAGCTGAAAATATTTGGAGCGCAGATCTTTGTAGCTGACCTTGTTGGAATTGCAATGGCAAGGGATATGGGCGCCATGATGGTTGGGATCATCATGGCTGGGCGAACCGGGGCTACCTATGCAGCCCAGCTTGGCACCATGCAGGTCAATGAAGAGATAGACGCCCTCAAAACACTTGGTCTTAGACCTGTAGAGTTTCTCGTAATACCAAGAATACTTGCCCTTTCCCTCATGATGGTTCCGCTTTGTGTCTATTCAGACCTGCTTGGCATTGCAGGCGGAGCAGTGGTTGGAGCTGGTTTGAGTGATGTTACCCTATTGCAATACATCTCAGAGACACAAAAGGCCGTTCCCCTTACACACTTTTTCATAGGCATGACCAAATGCTTCATTTATGGAATAATCGTTGCCTTGGTTGGGTGCCGTAAAGGACTTTCTTGTGGTAGAAGTGCGGCATCTGTTGGCAAGGTGACAACATCTGCAGTGGTTACATCCATTGTTTGGATAATCGTAGCCTGTGCCATCGTTACCATAATTTGCTACGTTTACGAGATATGACACACGCTGTTGAAAACAAGTCCAAGATACCACAAATCAAGGTGGAAGGGCTAACCATGGCCTATGGAGATAAAATCATCCAAAGGGATCTCGACTTTACCATCTACAAAGGAGACATATTCATCATAATGGGGGGAAGTGGCTGTGGTAAAAGCACTCTTTTGAAACATCTGATAGGACTTATCTCCCCGAGTAAAGGCAGGATCCTATTTGAAGATCTCGATTTTTGGGCTGCCTCAGAAGAAGAGCGCAGAAACATTATGAAACAATGCGGAGTGCTTTATCAAAGTGGGGCACTTTGGTCATCTATGACCTTGGTGGAAAACGTGGGGCTTCCACTGAAAGAGTTTACCAATTTACCCCAAGAGACAATCGATGCCATTTGTTCCTTGAAGTTAAGACTTGTGGGGCTTGGAGGCTTTGAGAACTATTATCCCTCTCAAATTAGCGGCGGCATGAGAAAAAGGGCTGCCCTTGCAAGGGCCATGGCCCTTGACCCAAAGGTGCTTTTTTTTGACGAACCTTCTGCAGGTCTCGACCCGGTAAGCGCCAAGCACCTGGATGATCTAATAGTTGAAATTCGTGACAGCCTTGGAGCCACTGTGGTTATCGTAACTCATGAACTTGCAAGCATATTTTCGATAGGTAACAACTGTGTATTTTTAGACAATGAAACAAAGACCATGCTTGCTACAGGAGATCCCAAGGAGCTTTTAAAAAATACAAACAATCCAAAAATCTTAGAATTCCTGACAAGAGGAACAATGAAACGGGAGGTGCCAGTTGTCTAAAAAGGCCAATCCAGCGCTTATTGGCGCATTTGTAACAGGTGCCCTTTTACTCTTAATAGGAGGGCTAATCTTCTTTGGATCTGGTGTCTTGTTTTCAGAACGCCAAACATTCGTCCTCTTTTTCAACAGCTCACTTAAAGGCCTTGAAAAAGGCTCGCCTGTCACGTTCCGAGGCGTTCCAATAGGACAGGTGAAAAAGATAAGTATATTGGTAGAGCCTGAAACTGGTAATTTCAAAATGCCAGTCTATATCTCAATAGATCCCAAAAGTATGTTTTCATATTCTGGAACAGGGCGTGTTAGCGAAGTGTCTGTGAGAAAGATGACAGAGCTTTTGATACAACGAGGCCTTAAGGCTCAACTGCAGATACAGAGCCTAGTAACAGGCAGATTGCAAGTTGACTTAGACTTTTACCCTGATGCTCCCGTACATTATGTGGGGCTGGACAAAGAGCATATTGAAATTCCAACTGTACCTTCCACAGTGGAAGAGGTGATAAAAAGGTTTGAGGAGATCCCATTAAACGATCTTGTGGAAAAGCTGATATCGGCCATTGATGGTTTGGATCAGCTTGTAAAATCTGGAAAGATTGGGGCAACCATAGATATTC
>JAMOUE010000212.1 GCA_027068235.1 Deltaproteobacteria bacterium
TATATGACCAGGACTCCAGAAGGAGCATTATGGACATGATGAGCAGCACCGGAAATCCCTTCACATATTCGGGACCAAGAATCCGAAGGAAATAAGCACCCCCCACAACGAACACCATGATCATGGAGGAAGTGATAGCCACGTTTTGAAAGGTGGCTGTTTTCACGATGCCGATCTCCCTGCCAGAACCCTCACCTATCTCACGGGCCAATTTGGGCAGAACAACACCGGAAAAAGCCATCGTGAGTCCCTGAACCGCCATGACCAGAAAAGAAGATGCCCTGAAGATACCTGCATCGGTAACTTTATGAAAATTCCCGAGCAATATAACCCCTATATTCTGGGCAAGATATGATATGAAGAACCGGAGAGAATAGGGTAGAGAAAAAAGAACCCACTCCTTCAAATGGAACACGGGCTTTACATATTTCAACTCCTCAAATTCCTCCCCAAGATACCAAATGGCTGATATAAGATTCACCGCATTTTTCGCTATGAGACTGGTTATGGCTCCTACAGCTTTCGCAGGAAGAGCAATCCACCATAAGAGAACATATATAAGACGAAAGCTATTGGGCAATATATTAACTGACACAGTATATTCCCTGAATTTTTCATATCCCAGAAGCAGATTAAAGAAAACAGCCGGAAGTGTCATGATAGGAATGCCAAGGACATAGATAAAGAAGAGAAGCCTGTACGAAAAACCTATCTTTAGCACATCCTTTAAAATCCATCCGGATAACAGGAAGAGGATTGCCATCACAATAGCAGAAAAACCCAGAACGTAAATTATTGCAGAAATCACCAAACCTTTTATCTTTCCACTCTCCCCCTGTCTTCTGTAAACAGGAACATATCTCTTAAGAGCGATGGAAAACAATCTCGATGCCGGGATGACCAGAATGTTCACAAAGCCTACCAGAATAGTGTATGCTCCATAATCTTCGACCGAAAGCATCCGGATTATAATCAAACCGATCAGAAAAGATAGAACTTGTCCATAGATATTACCGGAAAAGAGCATGAATACGCTTTTCAGCATCGCAGAACTGACGGCCAATTTTAAAGTATTCCTTTAAACTTAACTCTCTGCTGGATGTCCAAGATATTGATCATTACAGATAGCTATCCTCATCCTGAAAAACCCTATCTTACCACATTTCATCATATTCATGCAAAAGTCCTCTCCCGAATTGGAAGAGTAAGAGTATTGACGCTTATCCGGGGAGAAAAATTTGGTTTCCGCAGATATACCTGGGAAGGGATAGAGGTCGAAGCATTTGAAATGCCCTATCGAAAGAACGCGGGTGCTGTGTTCTTTCCTTTATCCATCCTGCTTCACTTTATTCTGGCCTTGAAAAACCTGCTGGGATTCAGGCCAGATGTAACGATTTTTCAGATGGCTCTACCCCATGGAATTTCATACGTACCCCTGAAATTCTTGAAGAAATATATCCTGATAGAACACTCGAGCAGCGCCTACAGAAAAAACCTTTTTTTTCAAAAACTCGTAACCGGAGGAGCATCTTTAAGATATACAGTCAGCTCTTTTTATAAAAATCGCCTGGAAGAGGCCCTCGGAATAAAATTCCATGGAATTATTCCAAATCCGGTTCCCAGATACAACTGGAACTGTCCATTTTCGGGCAAAAAAGTAATATTCGCGGGCAGGCTGGATGAGAATAAGTCTCCTCACCTGTTTATCTTGGCAGCGAAACTCTTACCAGAACTGGAATTCCATCTAATCGGGGAGGATACTAAAACATCCTATTCCCGGAAAATTCTCAACGATCTTCCTCGCAATGTTATTTACCACGGTCCCCTTTCACATAAAGAAACCTTAAAAATGCTTTGCAAAAGCGATATATTCGTGTCAACCAGTAAATTCGAAACGTTTGGATATGCCATCGCTGAAGCCCTTGCCCTTGGAAAGCCGGTGGTATGGACGGATTCAGGAGGTCCAAGAGATTTTCTAAACGAGAAAAACTCCATTCAGATTAAAGAACGAACCCCCGAATCCGTTGCCGAAGCAATCACAATAGCACTGGATAAATTAAATAATAACTATTTCGATCCTGGAAAGATAAGAGAAGGAATACTTCGATATGCAGGAGTAGAAGTTGTAGAGAGTAAGTACCGCAAAGCAATTGAATCCATTATGAAAGAAACCTAACTTCTATCCCCCAAATACATCACATAAGCGATTGCGCTCAGGACGAATTCCACCAGTGTGGTAAAGAGTCTGAACATGACTCCCACGGCGGCAGCGGATGAAGGGTCCAGATACATGGACAGGAAGTAAGACAGGGTGAGCTCCCTTATTCCAAGTCCTCCCGGAGCGA
>JAMOUE010000213.1 GCA_027068235.1 Deltaproteobacteria bacterium
GAAAACATATGGCAACTGTATCTATGCGGTTTTCTTTTACAAAGTCTGCACATTGATTTAGCTCTGATTCATCAATCTTCTTGAGGATCTCTCCCTGTGCATTACACCTTTCCTCTACTCCGACTACCATGTTGCGCGGTATGATATCTTTTGGCTTCTGTGCATACAGATCATACAAGGCAGGTCTGGCCTGTCGTCCAATAAAAAGCACATCTTCAAAACCTTTGGTGGTAAAAAGGCATGTCTTTGCCCCTTTTCGTTCCAAAAAGGCATTGGTGCCTACAGTTGTGCCGTGAATTATTTCTATTTTATATTGTGATAGCTCTCCCAGGAGATCATTTAGACCCTGAAGTATAGCAAGTGATGGATCTGAGGGGGTAGAAAGGACCTTCCAGCGTCTAAGACCATGTTTTTTGTCAAACATTACAAAGTCGGTAAAAGTTCCCCCTGTGTCTATGCCTATTAGTAACTGAGACATCTAATTTGCCGTTTTGACCAGGTTTTTTTAATCTCTTTTAGGACCAACAACTATCCGTTCCACCTTGAGCGTCTCACAGTCTAGAATCCCAAAACCTGGAGCCTCTTTTTTTCCAAGTATTTCCCCAGGATTGAAAAGGAGACAGCCATTTATGTCTTCTTCATGCCAAAGATGAGTGTGGCCAAAAAGGACAGCATCGTAATCGCCTGATCTAGCAATCTTTTTTGCTAACAAGGGATCATGAATAAAACCAATCTTCTTGGAACTTGCCGTTATTTCTCCCAACCATCCATGAAACACAACCTTACCATTCAGTGAGGCTATTTTTTTCTGGAGAAGAATGTGGTCGCCATTGTTGTTCCCATAGATGAGGTGGAATGTTCCAGGAAAATCTTCTACTTCTTCAAGCATAAAGGGAGAAATAAGGTCACCAAGATGTATTATCTGATCTATTCCCAACTCTGTCACCTTGTTTACAGCAGTACGAAGATTCCACAAATTGTCGTGACTATCACTCATTATTGCTATTTTCATCTCTTACGATCCTTTCATATTCAAGTAGGATTTTTTTGATGTGCAGGCCGGCTGAAAAGCCAGTAAGCCTACCACCTTTCCCAACAACCCTGTGACACGGAACGATTATTGGCAGCGGATTTCTTTTAAGCGCCTGGCCAACCGCCCTTGGGCTTCCGCATCCTGCAGCCTTTGCAAGATCTGCGTATGTGCAGGTTTGACCGTGTCCAATCCTCATGGCAGTGTGCCAAATACGTTTTTGAAACGGCGTACCCATTAGTTTAAAGGGCAGTGGAAATTTCTCAAGCGCCATTCCACAAAGGAGCTTCTTGAGCCAAATAGTATGTTGCTCATTGGTATGTGAAGGTGCACCTGCTGTATTTACGCCAAGCTCTATCCTTACAAGGTGCCTGTCTTGGAAATGAAGTGCAACCAAAATGGAACCACAAGGTGAAAGGTCCAGGGGTTCGACTAACACCCTGTTTTTTTCAATGTTCATATCCCTTAAAGGTGATGTCAGATAATTTAGAATGAGATTTTAGCCATACACCTTTTCCTTCTTTTATGTGGCCAAGGAGAAAAGGTGCGTGCCCTAATACTGGGGCGATCTTTCGTTCCATGTTTTTGGCCTTTTCAGGAGGGATTGTCCAGAGTAACTGAAAATCTTCGCCTCCATAAAGTGCTAGTTCAATAGGGTCAAGATTTAAGGTGGAAGCTGCTATCCTTACCGCCCTTGATAGAGGGATTCTTGCCTTATCTATTTCTGCACAAACTTTACTCTCTCTGGCAATGTGTGCCAGGTCTGTGGCTACTCCATCAGAGACATCTATCATAGAGGTCACTTCGCAGTTGGCTAAAGTCTTTCCAAGGTCGATTAGTGGTTCTGGATCAAGATGTTTATGAATGAGATGTCTTTTGATTGGAAGTGGCAGGTGGATACGCCTTTTTTCAAGGATTTTTAGACCGCATGCACTTTCTCCCAAAAAACCAGAGCAATATATCATATCCCCTGCTTTTGCTCCGCTTCTGTAGACAGAGTCTCCTTTTGTTACCTCCCCTGTCAGTGTAAGGGTGAGACTTAGTTTATTAGCAGGGCTTTTAACAGTATCACCTCCGGCAAGGATAGCTCCAAACTCTCCAAGCCTTTCAACAAGCCCTTTGGCAAAAAGATACCAAAATCGATCTTTAGGATCTGCCAGATACTCAGGCACTTCCAGGTTTAAAAGCGCAATTAGCGGACGCCCCGCCATGGCTGCTATATCACTAAGGTTGACCGAGGCTAGTTTGCGTCCGAGAAGGTAAGGGGGGAAATAGGAAGTGCGGAAATGGATATCTTCAGCCATGGTATCTGT
>JAMOUE010000214.1 GCA_027068235.1 Deltaproteobacteria bacterium
GTAAAGGCAGATATTGCATGGGCTGTAAACCCCTTTTCCTTCAGCCAACCAGTAAGTTCCTTTACGTCTGCCGAGTCTGCCACATCAATCTTATTTAGTGCTACAACGATCTTTTTTTCAAGAAGTTTTGGATCAAATTCTTTAAGTTCAGCTTGTATCATATGAAACTGACGCTTAGCCTCTTCGAGTCCTAAAGAGGCATCCAATACATGAAGAAGGACAGAAGTACGCTCTATGTGTTTTAAAAACTCAAGTCCCATCCCCACCCCCTTATGTGCTCCCTCAATGAGCCCAGGGATATCAGCCATGACAAAGGTCTCATCAGGAGACAGCTCTACCACTCCCAAATGGGGAATTAGGGTAGTAAAGGGATAGTCTGCTATTTTGGGGCGTGCAGCACTACATCTTGAAAGTAAGGTTGATTTGCCTGCATTTGGAGCACCTACCAGCCCAACATCTGCAAGGAGCTTCAGCTCAAGCCTTAATCTTTTCTCTTCTCCCTTTTTCCCTTCCTGACTATAGCGTGGAGCCTGGTTGGTGGAACTTGCAAAACGGGCGTTACCTTTACCTCCTATTCCGCCTCTAGCAGCAATCCACTTCTGGCCAGGACGTGTAAGATCTGCCATTACAAGCCCCGTGTCAGGATCACGAACCACTGTACCAGGTGGAACCTTGATAATAAGATCACGGCCTGATCTGCCATGCATCTTTTTTCCTCTTCCTGCCTTGCCACTTTCGGCCTTGAATCTCTTTTTGTATCTAAAGGTCTGAAGGGTATTAAGACCAGTATCTACTTGCAGGACCACATCTCCACCCCTGCCACCATCTCCACCGTCAGGGCCACCTTTGGGGACATATTTCTCTCTCCTGAAGCTTACAGCCCCAGGTCCTCCATCACCAGCCTTGACTTCTATTTCTGCTTCGTCAACAAAATTCATTACTCTATTCTAACCAATAAAGGCTTACTACCTTATCAACCAATTTCTTTCTCCCAAAAAAGAGAGAATCACTTTTAAAGTGATTGGACCAGGAGGTCAAAAAATGAAAAAACCCACACCTGCCAAAGATGTGGGCTTTAAAAAGGTTGGGGTTGTTGGATTGTATAAACTAAGCAGGATAGACGCTTACAAGCTGCCTATTACGCCTTACTTCAAACTTGACAGTGCCATCTATCTTTGAAAAGAGGGTATAATCCTTGCCCATACCTACATTTTTCCCAGGATGAAATCTTGTTCCTAGCTGGCGCACCAAGATGTTGCCTGCCCGAACAAACTGTCCGCCAAATCTTTTAACGCCACGCCTTTGGCCCTTACTATCTCTGCCGTTTTTTGAACTTCCACCGGCCTTTTTATGTGCCATAACGAGCCTCCTATATGGTTACATCTTGAATCTCAAGGGTGGTAAAATGTTGCCTATGGCCTCTCTTTTTCTTATAACCCTTGCGTCTTTTCTTCTTAAATACAATGACCTTTTTGTCCTTTCCATGTTCCAGGACCTTGGCCTTTACAACAGCATTTTCGATTAGAGGTGTTCCAATCTGGACATTATCGCCGTCTATGACCATTAAGACCTGGTCGAGATCAATCTCAGATCCAACATCGGCCATAAGTTTCTCGACCTTGATAACCTCACCCTTGGTAACTTTGTACTGCTTTCCTCCAGTTTTTACCACTGCATACATTCTAAAATTCCTCCGACCGATTAGATAAAACCGGCCATTTTCTATTATCTTGCCACGTCAAATGCGCAGACAAAAATAACATGAAAAGAACTCATGTCAATACCCTGAAGCAATAACAATAAAAAAAGCCCTGCAAAATTGCAGGGCCTTTTGAGTCTTAGACTATTCTTCTAACAGGATTAGAAGAAGTGCTGATACTGTATCCTGAAGCGGATGTCATCCTGATCGTTTGGATCCTTGGCGAGCTTACCCTTGAATCCCAGGGCATCTGCCTCATCCTGGCTGATTTCATAGAAGTTCCTGTGGAACAATCCAACCTCAGCAGAGATGTACTGATTGAAACCATGGAGATAGTAGTTGATACCAGCGCGGATCTGATGCATATCCTTTTCAACTGCGTATCCGCCATCGTCAGACATCTTTACGAGACCAAGACCACTTGCCAAGCTGTTTTCCAGATTGTTCTGATCAAGCCTCTTCATATAGGCATACTTAACAGTGATTTCCCACTTCTTTGGTACGATGAAGTAACCAAGGTTTGCCCTGGCACCCCAGCGATCCCAGTTGTAGCTGTAGGGGCTGTTCTTGTCAGGTGCCTGCTGGAACTCTTCCCAGCCAGCTTCAAGATCTGCAGAGAAACCAAGGTACCTGAAAAGCAGTGCAACATCTCCACCGTAGTTGTTGATATCGTGAGCAAAAGCTGTCTTCTTGCCTACACTACCGCTTTGACCAACTGGATTATAAACATTCTTAACCTTGTTCTTCCAGTTGAATGCACCAAAGATCAAAGCTGCAAGAGGTGTGGTGTTGTATCCGTAATCACCCTGTGCAAAGTAATGCTTGAAACCCTTGGGGCCCATTGGTCCCTTTGGATCAGAACCTGGCAGGAAGTTAATTCCTATCCTACCAACATAAAGCATTTCATCATCAAAGTTGGCTGTAGCCTGGGTGTCCCTGCCGTTGTAGACACCAGCCCAGTAAACCAAGAACTGCTTCTGGTTGAACATATCCAGTTCGCCATTGATGTTGAAACCCTGGGACCTGTAAAGCAGCATTCCACCAGTAGGGAACTGAGTAGTCTTGTCGAGATGGCTTCCAACCCTTAGCCTTGCATTGTAGCCAGGGATATCATAAGTACGGTTGCCGAACTTATCCTTATCCATCTCGGAATCACCAGTAAAGATGGTACGGTCAGCTCCATTCTGGCCAAAACCACTCTGCCAGTATTCAATGGAGTAAGGAATCTTCATACGACCAAACTGGATACGGGCATATTTGTACTTACGCCATACGATAAAGGCATCGTGGGTATGTACCTTGCCCTGAGGCTCCAACTGGATGTGCATGAAGTACTTCCAGTTCTTGTTGGGGGCATAGCCATCAACAAAGAGACGGAGACGACGCATGGTGAAGGAGCTGAAGTTCTCATCTGCTCCAGCAATGTCATCGTCGACTGAGACGTAGGTGTATCTCATCTGGATACCGGCACGAAGCCTCATGAGATACTCGTTGTTGTTCTTTGGATTGTGATACTTGATGCGGAAGCCATTCTTCCAGAACATCTGAAAGTTACTTCTGTCTGCCTTCCACTTCTCGAGTTCCTGAACCTTTTGTTCAAGAGCTGCTGTGTCTGGACATGGAGCTGGCTGCGGCTGTTGGGCCTCTAACTGTTTGATCCTCTTTGTAAGTGCCCTTAGCTGTGCCTTCAAATCTGCCAACTCCTGATTTGGCGGCACTCCTCCAGCAAAGGCCGAAGCAGATGCTGTAAACAGGAATACAAGAGACAATAGTAGAAGGCCTAAACCCCTTTTTGGAATGAATCCCGTGCGCATAATCCCTCCTTTGTTATTTTTTTTACAACCTCCTGAAATATCTACTATTTTCTTAAACTACCAGTTGCCAATTTTGTCAAGATGTATTTTTTAGATATATAATGAATTGTTTTAGTCAATTTTTCTAGAAAATCAATAGCAAATAATAAAAGCCTATGAATTTTCTTTATTAGATAATTCCGGCTGAATTGGAAGAACAAAATAAAAGTTGTTCCCAAGAGGCACAGGCTCATAACCCACTTCACCTCCATGCACCTCTATAATCTTCTTCACAAAATGGAGTCCGTGGCCTGTACCTGGACGATTCTCAGAGGCACTGCGCGCACGAAACCCCTCTTCAAAGATATGCTTTGCCTCTTCAGGGGAAAGATGAGGACCAGTGGTAAACACGTTGAACTTGATCCCGTCTTTACCAGGGCCAAAGTAATTGGGCATTATCTGTCTACCATAGGCCATGAATTTTATTTTATTGCCGTGTTCGTCTGTTACTTCCTGGCAATATTTCTCTGCATTGGAAAAAAGGTTGGCATAAACCTGAGAAATAAGCCCTATATCCACTGCCAGAGAAATATCTTCATCAGGAACACCGCCCAACTGGTTATCAATGACTATTCCCCGCCTTGCAAGCCGTTCCCTGTATCTTTCAAGCTGTGGTTCAATAACCTCCTTGCGAAAGTTGCATTTGCGCCTCCTGAGGACCAGCTCTCCCTTTTGAAAATGCTCGCGCCTCAACAGGCTTTCAAGAAACAGGCTGGTATTTTCAAAGTGTTTCTCAATATCCTTATAATAAGATCTCAAATCATTAATGGCACCTTGAAGCCTACCCTCTATCTCTTCTGCATCCTTTACCATAGGACAATTGGCAGCTTCTGCCTCCTCTAGATGTTGCTTTAAAAGCAGCATTACAGATTCGAGCTCATTTATCTTTTTTTCAATAAGTTTAAGGAAGTACTTATACTTGATATTTGGAGCAATGACATTGTGCTCTATATCTGCCACAAGGGTATTTATGAACTTCAGATGCTCTTCGTTTTGTTTTGCAAGCAGTTTGTAATGAAGGTTGTAACCTATGCGATTTGCATACTTTTCAAAGAAAAACCTGTCCTTGTCTGTTAAATGTTTCTTGGGAAAGACCTCAAACATTCCAATAATATCAGTTGCCCTGGCAATGGCCTTTATAGCAAAAAGCCTTTTGTTGCCACGAATTGGGGCAAAGAAGGAATCTCCAAATTCATAAGGCTGTGAAGAAACCTTGACTCCCTCTGGAGGGTCCATGCCGCATACTCCAAGGGCATTTAAAGAATCACAGACACGCTTCAACTCTCCTGTATCTACATCAACAAGATAAAGGCAGGCATCAAAATCCATGAAGATCTTTGGTACAAAGACCGCAATGCGATAGAAGTTTTCAATGGTTTCAAACTCTTGGGCAAGATCAAAAAATGCCCTTAAGGTCCTATCCTGAGTGGCTGTAAAATTGTATTTTTCGTAGTCTTCCTTCTTCTTTCTAATGCGAGAAAGAACGGCTGCCAGTTCAGGAGGATCGGGCTGGGCACAAAAGATAGTCATTAAATCTGGCTTTACTCCTATCCGTTTGAAAAACTCTTCTCTATCGCCTCTACTAGGCTTGGAATAGTTGACTCTTGCGGAACAATGTCAACAGACAGGCCTCTTTTTTCAGCCGTCTTGGCTGTAACCGGACCTATACAGGCCACCTTTGCCTTGGAGATGACCTTTTTTACAATATCAGCAGGTACCGTTTTAAAAAAGTTGCTCACTGTAGACGAACTTGTAAAGGTGATAACGTCAATATCCTCTTCATCCAAAAGCTCTAACGTCTGTGGGGCAACCTTTGGAGGAACCGTTTCATAGGCAGGAGCAACCACAACATCTGCTCCCATTTCCTTCAATCCCTCAGGAAGTATCTCCCTGGCCTTTACTGCCCGCGGGATCAACACCCTTTTACCTTTCATGTCCATTTTGGAAAAGAGTTTCAAGAGTCCTTCTGCCCTGAAGTCTTCTGGTACTGCATCAACCCTAATGTGGTGCTGCTCAAGCTCTTTGGCTGTGCTGGAACCTACAGTGGCGATCTTGGCATTCCCCATGGCGCGCACATCCTTCCCAAGTTGATCTAGGCGCATGAAAAAGAATTTAACTGCATTTGGACTCGTAAAAACGATCCAATCAAAGCCATGAATCTCTTCTATTGCCCTATCCAGCACAGAGGTGTCATCCACTTGCCTGACCTCTATAGTTGGACATTCGATGCAGCCAGCCCCCCTTCTCTCAAGAAGTCTAACCAAGGTACTTGCCTGCTCCCTTGTTCGTGTTACCAAAACCTTTTTGCCAAGAAGGGGCTGCTTTTCAAACCAGTTGATCTTGTCCCTGACCTTACAAACGTCTCCAACCACTATAATTGCCGGGGGCTTGAACCCAGCCTCTTTAACCTTTTGTGCAATGTCTGAAAGTGTGCCTGTAATAGACTCCTGCAATGGTGTGGTGCCCCACCTGATTACAGCAACCGGAGTATCTGGGCTTCTGCCAAAACGTATGAGATTTTCTGTAATGTTTGGCAGGTTTGTCATGCCCATTAGAAAAACAAGTGTTCCAACACCTTTTGCAAGCCCTTCCCAGTCCACATCTGCCTCATTGGAATCAAAGCGTCTGTGCCCTGTAATAAAGGCAACCGAGGCAGTATATGAACGATGAGTCAGGGGGATGCCTGCATAGGCGGGCACTGCTATGGCAGAAGTAACACCAGGTACAATCTCAAATTGGATTCCATTTTCTGCCAGTATCTGGGCCTCTTCTCCTCCACGGCCAAATATGAAAGGATCTCCTCCCTTTAACCTTACAACCCTCTTGCCCTGTTTTGCCTTTTCAAGAATCAGATCATTTATCTCGTGCTGATTGGCAACATGCTTACCAACCCTTTTACCTACATAGATCTTTTCAGCGGCAGGGTTTGCAAACTCCATGATCCTAGGAGAGGCAAGACGATCATAGATTATGACCTCTGCCTTCTCTAGAAGCTCTCTACCTCTCAAGGTCAGAAGGCCAGGATCTCCAGGACCTGCTCCAACCAAATAGACCTTGCCCCTTTCTCTATTCTGCACTGTACACTTCCTCTAAGATTTCCCTGCCACCCAAGTCCAAAATCGTCTCTGCAAGCTGAACTCCAAGGCTTTCGGCCTCTGACGCCTGCCCTGAAATAGTCTCTTTTATGACCCTTTTCCCGTATTCATCGGCAACTATTCCTGCAAGAGAAAGAACCTCGTCTGAAAGGGCTGCAATTGCCCCTATTGGAACCTGGCATCCGCCTTCAAGCCTTTTCAAAAAGGCCCGTTCTGCCATCACGCACGTTGCCGTTGGGGCATGATGTAAAGGATTAAGCATCTTCCTTGTATCTTCATCATCACTTCTAAACTCGATTCCCAAGGCCCCTTGGCCTATTGCAGGAATCATTAGGTCCATAGGGAGAAAACATGAGATCCGCTCAGAAAGACCAAGCCTATTTAAACCTGCTGCTGCAAGGATTATTGCGTCAAACTGACCTTCATCCAAACGTTTGAGCCTAGTATCCAGGTTACCACGCAATGATTCTATCTGTAAATCAGGCCGAATAAGCCTTAGTTGAGCCATGCGCCGTAGGCTGCTGGTGCCAATCCGTGCGCCTTCAGCAATCTCCTCAAGGCAGGAACCGTCTCTGCTGATGAAGGCATCCCGACAATCTTCCCTTTTTGGGAATATGGAAACCTCCAAGCCCTCTGGAATCTCGGTTGGAACATCTTTAAGGCTGTGAACGGCAATGTCTGCACGGCCGTCCAACATTGCCTCTTCGATCTCCTTTACAAATAGCCCTTTGCCGCCAACCTTTGCCAGTGGCACATCCAGGATCTTGTCTCCTTTGGTTGTCACCTTCAAAAGCTCTACTGTGCAACCTGGCCAAAGCTGCTCGATCTGATTTTTGACCCATGTACTTTGAGCAAGCGCCAACTTGCTTTTTCTAGTGGCCAATACGAGCCTATTTTTCATTGAAGCCACCTTAGACCTATCCGCCACACGAGCTGCAGTTAGTGCTAGTGCAACCGGCACAACTGCCTGAGGCCTTCTTCCCTGTACCCCTAAAACTGCTTCCCGACTTCATTGCAAACATGGACATCTTTTTTACAGTATCAGTGGAACCGCACTTTCTGCACTTTATCACCTTGTCTGAGCTGAACACCAACTGCTCAAACTCCTCACCACACGAATTGCAAACATATTCATAGATTGGCATCTTTAATCGATCCTCCGCATTTAGAGTTCTTCCATCACGGCTGCTGCCAAAAGAGGCAACATCAACTCGTGATGGCCGGTAAGATTGTATCCCTTGCCGCCTTCCAAGGTAGGTCTGCTCACAACATTGGTCAAGGGACGGTACTGCCTGATAAAATCCAGATTTACTGTGGTAAACCTATCCACAACGTGACCGATGTTCCTTACAGCCGTAAGGGCCTTTAAAAATACCTCAGGAAGCAAAACGGCAGAACCAATGTTGAAGTATACACCATCTTGCAAATCTGCAACAAGTGAACAAAAGATTTGAAAATCCCTGTAAGAAGCCTCTCCTATCTTCTCTCCACTGGCAAGTGGATGGATGTGGATTATGTCAGTGCCAATGGCAACATGCACAGTAACAGGCACCTCTTTCTTGGCAGCACAGGCCAGCAGACTATAATCATTAAAGGGAAAAGAAGATGCAAGAAGCCTCTCCCCAACAGCCCTTCCAAGGCCCATCTCTTGAGAACAGGCGTAATCAATGGCCTTATTCAAAAACTCTCCCGTCTCCTTGGCTGCTCCAAAACGGCCTGAACCAAGCACAGAGGCAACATCTTCAGATGTCTTACCTGCCATTGCAAGCTCACTATCGTGTATTATGCCTGCCCCATTTAAGGCAAAGGCACTTACCAGCCCCTGATCCATTAGCCGTATGAGAAGAGGAGTCAAACCCACCTTTATAACATGGGCGCCCATTGCAAAGATTACCTTTTTCCCTTGTCTCACAGCCTTGGCCCAACTCTTTGCAATCTCTAAAAGGTCTCCTGCAGCAAGCTGCTTGGGAAGGGCATCAAAAAAATCTCTAAGGCTCATGCCAGGACTTACAGGCCTGCAAAGGTCATCAACGCCAACCTTGCTGGGCCTGTCATAAAGGCTGTATGTGTTAAGCTTTTCAAAGGAAAATGGCTTTGGATAGCTCACTATTCAAATAATCTCCTTTCAACCATCTCGCAGATGACATGGGCGCAAAAGATGTGCACCTCCTGAATCCTTGGCGTGTCTAAAGACTGTGCCATCAAAACCATGTCACACAACTGGGTCATTTCGCTCCCCTTTGCACCTGTAAAACCAACTGTCACAAGTCCAAGATCCTTCCCTACCTTAATGGCTTCAATGACATTTGGCGATGAGCCGCTTGTAGAAATACCAATCAGCACGTCTCCTGCCTTGCCAAGTGCCTGAACCTGTTTGGAAAACACTTGCAAGAAGGAGTAATCGTTTGCTACGGCTGTAAGTATGGAGGTATCTGTTGTCAGTGCCACTGCTGCAA
>JAMOUE010000215.1 GCA_027068235.1 Deltaproteobacteria bacterium
TGTGCGTACGTCATATATGGAAAGAACATGAAACTTTTTGTCCAACAATGACACGTTATCCATATATTCCAATTCGTCACCTGGTCTAATAACATAGTTCGCCTTGACAACAGGTGATATACCACCTTCTAAAACTACTCCCACAGGTATAAATATTTGAGGTGTCTGATGGCCCTCATACAACATATCTTTTTTCTCTGGAATACCAGAAAAGAAGTTTTCCGTATAACCTCTGGACGATATGCCTACCAATTCCTCTGTAACCCTGTTTATAGAATACCCATTCCAGGGCCTTCCCATTGAGGCATCCAATGCCGCCCTATAAGCCCTTACAACAGTTGCCACATAGAGCTTTCCTTTCATTCTCCCTTCTATCTTCACTGAATCAATACCTGCATTCAAGATTTGAGGTATTCTCTTTACTAGGCAGAGATCTTTTGAGTTAAAGATGTATAAACCCCGATGATCCTCTTCAACAGGGAAAAATTCTCCAGGCCTTTTTTCTTCCTGAACGGCATAAGCATACCTGCAAGGATGGGCACAAAGCCCTTGATTAGCCTCTCTACCTGTAAGGTACAGGCTCAACATACATCTTCCAGAGTATGCGATACAAAGAGCACCATGAGCAAATATCTCTAACTCAACATCAGGGGCCTTTTCCCTTATGGTTCTAATCTCTTTTAAACTAAGCTCCCTTGCAAGATTGACACGCTTAACACCCTGCTTCTGCCAAAATCTTACACTCTGGTAATTTAAAGTATTTGCCTGTGTTGAAAGATGAATAGGAAGATTGGGAGCAACATCATTTGCTAAGTCTATGATGCCAGGATCACTGATTATTATTCCATCAGGCTCGATGTCAGACAGAAACTTAAGGAACTCTTTGATCTTTTTTAAATCCTTATTACGGGCAAAGACGTTGATGGTTATATAACTTTTTACTTCTTTTGCCCTTGCGTAGGAAACAGCATCTTTGATTTCGTCATCATTTAGATTACCTGCCTTGGCTCTAAGGCTAAACTCCTTTGCACCAAAATATACGGCATCGG
Source organism: Deltaproteobacteria bacterium (assembly GCA_027068235.1). GTDB lineage: Bacteria > Desulfobacterota > Dissulfuribacteria > Dissulfuribacterales > QOAL01 > JAADCZ01. Next base: position 1,050 of record JAMOUE010000215.1, read on the forward strand.
CACCATAAGTAATTGCAATCTTTAGTTTTTCAAGGCTGCCAGCAGGAGCCAAAAGTTCACACGTCTTCATAACCCCTTGCAATCACCTGCCTTCTGCCCATATTGTCCGTAGGAGTAACAATGCCATCCCTCTCCATCTGCTCTATCATTCTTGCAGCCCTGTTATAACCTATACGCAACCTTCGCTGTAGCCCAGAAATTGATGCCTGGCCAGTAGAAGTGACTATCTCGACAGCCTCATCATATTTTTCATCGTAAAAATCTCCACTACCTCCTTCTTTATCATCAGCAGCCTCATCCGGTCCAGGCTCCACCACAGAAAAGTCATATTCAGGTTCACCCTGAGCCTTTAAGAATTCTACAATCTTCAAGATTTCAGCCTCTGAAATATAAGCCCCATGAATTCTTTCAAGATTAGATGTTCCTGGAGGCAAAAATAGCATATCACCATTTCCAAGAAGCCTTTCTGCCCCCATGGTGTCAAGAATGGTACGAGAGTCAACCTTTGAAGAAACCTTAAAAGATATACGTGCTGGGAAGTTGGCCTTGATGAGCCCGGTCAATACATCTACAGATGGACGTTGTGTAGCAATGATTATATGCATCCCAGCAGCCCTTGCCATCTGAGCAAGCCTTGCAATAGATGCCTCTACCTCTTTTGAAGAGACCATCATCAGATCTGCCAACTCGTCAATTATAACCACTAAATAAGGCAGAGGCTCTTCAGCCTGTTTGTTGTAGCCAGCCATATTTCGTGCATGAGCCTCTTCTAGAAGTTGATATCGCCTTTCCATTTCCATGACTGCCCAGCGAAGGGCTCGAGTGGCCTCCTTTGGCTCACTAACAACAGGATGAATAAGATGAGGGACCCCATCATATAAGGAAAGCTCTATCCTTTTAGGATCAATCATAAGAAGGCGCAATTTGTCAGGCCCTAATCTGTATAAGAGAGAACAAATCATGCTGTTAAGTCCCACACTTTTTCCAGTACCAGTTGCACCAGCAATTAAAAGGTGGGGCATTCGAGCCAGATCGGTAACAACAGGCTGACCAACTATATCTTGACCTAAGGCAAGAAGTAGTTCTCCCTTGCCTTTTTGAAATACATCTGCAGACAGAATCTGTTTCAAATAAACAGTCTGTCTCTTGGGATTTGCAAGCTCTATCCCTATTACAGCCTTTCCAGGAATCGGAGCCACTATCCTTACGCTTCTTGTTTTTAAGGCCAAGGCAAGGTCATCTGCCAACGATGCCACCTTGTTTATCTTTACACCTGG
>JAMOUE010000216.1 GCA_027068235.1 Deltaproteobacteria bacterium
CAGGATACAGGTCTTGGTAAGGGTCTGCCTGGCTTTACCTATGCCCTTTACGATGGAGATGCAAGTCTTAGGGCCCTTATAAATCTCCTTGCTGAAAACACCGATGTCGATATCCTTTCAGCCCCAAACATTCTTGCAGCAGATAATCAGGAGGCGCGTATAGAGATTGGTGAAGATGTTCCTACTCTATCTGATACCACCATATCATCTGGTGGGGTAACCACCAAGGGCGTACAGTATAGGAAGACTGGTATCATCCTCCAGGTAAAACCCTACATTAATGACAGTGGCCTTGTAAGGATGGAGGTGACCCAGGAAGTAAGTAAAGTAAATGATCAGGCCACTGCTGGAATTACATCTCCAAGGATTACAAACAGAAAGGCAACGACGTATATAATAGCTAGGGACGGTCAACATATTCTAATGGGTGGACTCATGAGCACCCAGTACACTGTAACCCATTCTGGTATTCCCATACTCAAAGATATTCCTGTTCTTGGCTATCTTTTTGGCTCAAAAGGCACCAAAAAAGAGAAGAAGGAACTTATCTTTATACTTACTCCCCATGTAATAAGAACCAGGGCTGAGGCAGATAAGATTACAAGGGAATTTGCAACAAAGGTCCACAGCCTTAAACAGATGCTTGAGGAGCGGGAAATCCTTGATAGACAAAGTGAAGAGACTGCCGTTCAAGAAGACGATTTTCAGGACTATTAATGATAATTCTTAAAAGACACGTATTGGTTATCATAATCTTTGGATTCTTGTTATTGTGGGCGGGTTTTAATACTTCTCCGCCCTCGGCTTATGGCTTGGCTGAAAAATACAAAGTTATTATTGCCAAAAATCCCTTTGATCCAGAAAGGGGAGGAGGCCAGATAGATGATGAAGATGGTGGCATCTCCACTGAAATGAGCGAATTTAAAGAAAAGTATTCTGTCTACGGGGTCTTGATCGTTGAAGGCCAACCCAAGTATGCCTTTATAAAATCTCTCTCTGGGCGGACTAGAAGCAGAGATAAGGCAGAGGATGATCTGCGGAAGATCACTGTTGGAGATCTGGTTGACGGATGGAAAGTCACAGAGATAAATAGCGAAGGTGTGGCTTTTGCAAGTGCTGGCAAAAAGATATTTCTCAAGGTCTTTGGAGATGAGAAAAGTGAACGTGTTTCCAACAAGCCTGTAGCAATTGCTACTCCAAAGCCAAAGATTCCACGTCCACCACATCATATGCCAGCTCCTGGATTGGACAAGCTAAGGTCAAGAGATCAGTTTGTTCGCCCTAATATTCGCCCTAATAATGATAATAGAAACAAGGAGATGAATAATCCGTTTCTAAAGGCCCTTTTGGATGCTAGAAAACGCAGTAATGGGGGCCGTAAGCCAACCTCTATCAAAAAGCCCATTATGAAGCCTATACCTATGAAGTAGGTTGAGAGAGAGGCCTTTGGGGCATAGCCTTATCAGGTTAAAAAGTGTTCCTAGTAATCTTGATGGCTGTTGCCCACGGCATCGCCTGCTGCTATCATTGTCTCCATGATCTCTTCTTATGAAAATTCTCATTATGTCCCCATCTTTTGTGACTTAAAGGGTAGAAAGGTAGTGATAGTAGGTGGTGGAAGGGTTGCAGAGAGAAAGGTTTCATCTCTTATCCCTTCTGGAGCAGACATTACGCTTATAAGCCCTGAAGTGACAGAAAGGCTGTCTGAGTTGGCCCAAAAGGGAGCTATAAATCATGTTAAAAGGGCCTTTGAAAAGGGGGACTTAGAGGGAGCGTGGCTTGTGATTGCTGCTACTGATGATGGGGAGGTTCAAAGAGAGGTTTTTAAAGAGGCAGAAAGACAAAGGTGCTTTTGTAATGTAGTTGACCAACCGGAGAGATGTAGCTTTATTGTTCCTTCCTTGGTAAAAAGAGGGGCCCTTTCCATAGCCATCTCTACTGGCGGGCAAAGTCCAGGGCTTGCCAGGTCTCTTAGAAAGAGGCTTCAAGAAGAGTTTGGACAGGAATGGGGTGTTTACGTAGAGATTATAGGAAGACTACGCAGGGTAATTTTGTCTGAAATAGATGGCCCAGAAGGGGCAAAAAGGCTCGAAAGACTTCTTGATAGTCGTTGTCTTGATTGGATACGCGAAAAAGAGTGGGAAAAGCTTAGAGAATGGGCTATAGAGATCTGCGGTAAAAGTGGTGAAAAAATAATTAGGGACGTTATTTCCTAATGGATAGGTTTATTTTTCAACTGGCTTTTTTTACATACATTGCCGCTACAGCGGGCTTTCTTGTAAATATCATTACGCTGCGCAAGGAGGTGGAGCGTGTTGCTA
>JAMOUE010000217.1 GCA_027068235.1 Deltaproteobacteria bacterium
GCATGCAATTCCTAGAGGATATGTGATAGATCAAGATAGATGCCTGTTTTTAAAGGATGGATCGTGCAGGATATGTGAAGGAGCATGTCCCAAAGGGGCCATTAACCTTGATCAAAATCCCAAAGAGATGGAGCTTGAGGTCCAAGGAGTGATCCTAGCTGCTGGCGTAACACCATTTGATCCACGCTTATTACAAAACTATGGCTATGGAAAACTGGAAAACGTGGTGACCAATATAGAGTTTGAGTCATTGGTAGATCCAGGTGGTGTGTCATCAGGACGAGTGATAAGGCCTTCTGATGGTAAAGAACCGAGGAGTATAGCGTGGATACAATGCGTGGGATCACGCCAAACAAATAGGATAAATCGTCCATATTGTTCAAGTATATGCTGCAGTGCGGCCATAAAACAGGCAATTACTGCAAGACAACTTGTTGAGCCCGCTCCTGAAACAGACATCTACTTTGTAGATGTTATGGCACATCAGAAGGGTGCTGAGAGGTATTTTAGATGTGCCAGGGAAAAGGGTGTTAGATTCATAAGATCAAAGCCTTATGGAGTGAGTCTTCAAAAGGATGGAGGCCTGGTTATAGAAACCTATAATCCTGATGAAGGGCGTAAAAGCCGTTCCTACGACATGGTGGTTCTTTCAACTGGTATCGAGATCTCAGAGACAACAAAGAGGTTGGCACTTAATCTTGGTATTGAAACAGATGACTTTGGTTTCAATACGTCTTCTCATATCGAAACCGAGGCCACTGTGAAAAGGCGCATATTTGCCTGTGGCACAATAAATGGCCCTAAGTCCATTGCTGGATCAGTGATTGAAGGCTCGGCAGCAGCAGCACTGTGTAGAAAAACCTTTGGTAGCCTGGCAATTCAACAGGCCAAAAAGAAGATACAGATACAGTCAAACTCTATACCCTTGCAGCCTCCAAAAGTGGGGGTATTCATATGTTGTTGTGGAACAAATATAAGTAGCCGCATTCATATGAAACGGCTTGTGGACTCTTTGTCTTTAGCAGATTCAGACATTGATTTCTGCACCACTTTGTCTTTTGCTTGCGCTCCAGATGGTGCAGAGGTCATAGCGCGGCAGATCAGTAAAAGACAGCTTAATAGATTGGTTATAGCAGCCTGTACACCAAGATCTCATGAGATGGTGTTTAAACAGGCTGCAGAAGAGGCAGGGTTAGATCCATCCATGGTGGTAGTGGCCAATATACGCGAACAAGGTGTGTGGGCACATGGAGACGATCCAAAAGGTCTTTTTTATAGGGTTAGAGATCAGATACTTATGGCTGTAAAGAAGGCCAAAGTGCTCATTCCATACAAGAAGCGTCAATATCCAGTGGTCAAAAAGGCGCTTGTTCTTGGAGGCGGTATAAGCGGTATGACTTGTGCTGCAATACTTGCTGAATCTGGCATCCATGTATCTTTAGTGGAAAAAAACGACAGACTTGGTGGTAATGCCCTGTCACTAATGAAGACGTGGCGTGGTATGGAGGTGGGTTCCATTATTAAAGACCTATATAAAAGGCTTAGATACAATCCTCTTGTTTCAATATATATGAATTCCTTTTTGACAGATATTCAGGGCCTTACCGGTAATCTTACTGCATTTGTAACCGATGCCGGAACAGACAGGGTAGATACCTTGGATGTTGGTGCATTCATCCTTGCAACAGGTGCAAAAGAGGCGAGGCCAGAAGACTATTTGTATGGTTGTCATCCAGCGGTACTTACCCATCAGGATCTTGATAGGCTCCTTATCGAGGAAGACGTAAAGAGATTTGATAAGATAAAATGTGTGGTTTTTATACAGTGCGTAGGGTCATGTGACAGCAAAAGGCCATATTGTAGCAGGGTTTGTTGCACACATACCATTACAAGGGCTGTTTATCTCAAAGAAAAGTTGCCACACCTGAATATCTTCATACTTTACAAACATATGAGGACATACGGCCAGCGTGATGATTACTTTCGCCGGGCCAGACAGATGGGTATAAGGATATTGCGCTTTAAGGAAGAAGCGTTGCCAAAACTTTATACCCAGACAGGGCTCAATGAGAATCTAGAGCCTGTAAGGGAGTTGAGACTGGAGTTTTATAACGAACTTACAGGCTCAGACACGATATTACATCCTGACTATGTTTTTTTGGCATCGGCCATAGAAGCGGATTTGGAGAACAATAATCAACTGTCAAACATCTTGAAGCTACCCTTGGGGCCTGACGGATTTTTTCAAGAAGTGCATCCCAAGTTGAGGCCAAATGAGCTGAAACGGGATGGTTTTTTTGTTGCTGGCCTGGCCCATTATCCAAAAGAAGTTGAAGAATCCATGAGTCAGGCTGCGGCAGCCGCTTCTAAGGCAATGGCCTTTTTAGCGCAGGACAAAGTCACCCTTGAAAGGCAAACGGCACAGATACTTGTTGAGATGTGTGATGGTTGCGGTCTGTGTGTAGATGTTTGTGCCGAAAAGGCAATTTCCATGGTGGAGTTTATGTTCAAGAACGAAGTTAAGATGATGGCCGAAATAGATGACTCGGTATGTACTGGTTGTGGTGCATGTGTTGGGGTTTGTCCTAAATATGCCGTTGGAATACCCGGTTACATGCCGCAAGAGATTGCAGAACAGATAAATACCATCTTGAACGTGGAAATGGATAAGTGAGCAAGGTCACGTTTCACCCAAAGATTTTGTGTTTTTTGTGTAAGTGGTGTGGTTACAGTGCTGCTGACATGGCTGGTACTGGACGTATGTTGTATCCAGCATCTGTAAGGGCAGTGGAAGTTTTATGTTCAGGTATGGTCCATCCCAACTGGGTGATTAGTGCACTAATGGGGGGAATGGATGGAGTAATGGTTGTTGGATGTCGCAAGGGGCAATGTCACTATGGTTCAGGGAATGAATTGGCACAAACTAGGGGCGAAATCCTTGAAGAAACCATGTGGGAGCTTGGTCTTGAAAGGGAACGTTTTCGCATGGAGTGGCTTTCAGCAGCCGAGGCAGAAAGATTTGTAACTGTTGTGACAGAAATGACATCAAGGCTTAGGCAACTAGGACCCAATAAGCCTCTTTCCAGGATACAACTAAATGAATCTCAACTGTTGTATGCAACCGATGGACATAGATTCGTACATGAGGTTGATGGAAAACACTATTACTGGGATGGACAGATTTACAAGGACCACAATTCAGCTCAAAAGGCCATTTCATACTATCTTGACAATAAGTTTGAGGCCAAATTGATACCTGATGCAAAAGGCATTCTGATTTACACACGAAGGCCATGTCATCATCAAAGAGGAGATGATTAATTTGCTTGAGAAGGAAAAAGGGCTTTTGGCCAGGCTTGTAGCAAAAGAGCTTGGGGAATCAAATCTGGATACCTGTTTTGGATGTGCCTCGTGTAGCAACGTATGTTTGGCATCTGGCCGAGAGTCTATGGATCCTTGCATGTTAATACAACTTATACTGCAGGGCCAAGATGATGTGGCCATAAATACCAAGTGGATTTGGTACTGCTGTCATTGTGGCAAGTGCAACGATGTGTGCCCAATGGATGTGGACGTGTCAGCCATAATACACCTGATAAAGTCCATTCAAGGGGTGGCAGATGATTTTCACGCATACCAAGAGAAAATGGCTTCATGGTTTTCAACAGGGAACAATGTGCGGATATATCCAAACCAATTTTTAGAACTTGTACGTGAGGCAGAGACTATCTATGAAAAACGCACTGGCCGAAAGGGGTTTAATTTTTCAATAGATGAGCAAGGCGCAAGGCTTTTACTATTAATTGATCCAGAAGTAATGGTTGAAAACCCTGGTATCCTTGCAGATTATGCTCACATCCTAGAACTTTGCCATGAAAGTTGGACACTTTCCAGTACGGCTCTAGGGACAGTTGACATGGCCATAAACAGTGGCAAGCCTGATAACGGCTTGCTTTGGTTGAAAAAACTTGAGGGAATAGTAACAGGGCTGGATGTAAGCCTTGTTCTTATGGACGATTGTCAAAACAGTTTGTCTCTTTATGGTCCTGGAAGTCTTTTTGCTACAAAGTCGCAGTCAAACAGTTTAAAAGTCACCACCTTACCCATGCTCTTAAATGACTACCTTGCCAAAGGGCGAACCGTTCTACACAAGGCCTTTGAATCTGTATGTGTTCAGTGGCCTTGCGCCCATGATGATGGTTTCAAGGTAGTTACCCAAAAGATACTTTCAGAAACGTCCAATGTTGTGGAAGAGTTGATGGAGCCATCATGCAACTTCACCTGTTGTGGAGGTGGTCTTGCAAGAAGTGGCCTTATTCATCCTCATCCAGAAGAAGACGGCAAGGTGTGGAATGCATTACAGTTTCATAGGTGTGGCTCTAAAAGGTTGGTGACCCTTTGTGCTTCCTGCTTCTTACAGCTTAAAAAGTTAGCCAGATTATCTTTTGCAGACGTGGAGGTTCTATTCTTTCCCGAGTTGGTGTGTGCAAGTATAGGCTTTTCTAAAAAAGATTGAGCTAGAGACTACAGGGATCTCCTTGATTCCAGTGCCCTTTTGAGTGTCATCTGATCTGCATATTTGAGATCGGTTCCCATTGGAATACCACAGGCAATACGTGTAACTTTGACTCCCGTATCTTTTAGTGCATCTATCAAGTAGCTGGCTGTTGCCTCTCCTGCTGCCGTGCTGCTAGTAGCAATGATGACCTCTTTTGCAGGTTCGCTTTTTATCCTGTTTATTAATTCTTTTATCTTAAGCTCCTCTGGGCCGATGCCCTCTCTAGGAGAAAGTACCCCTTGCAGCACATGATAAAGGCCTCTGTATGAGCCAGTCTTTTCTATTGCAACTACATCTCCAGGTTCTTCCACAACGCATATCACATCCTGATCCCTGCCTGCTGCCTGGCATATACTGCAAGGGTCCTCTTGAGAAAAGGTGAAACAGCGGGAGCATATGCCGATTTTGTCGTGCAACTCCATAATGGAGGCGCCCAGTTCCTTGGCAACTGAAGATGGCCAGCGCAGGATCTGGAGCGCCATTCTAGTAGCGCTTTTTTCCCCAATGCCTGGGAAGCGCATAAGATTCTTGATCAGCCGTTCAAGGGCTGGAGGAATCGCCTCTGCCACTAGATAGCCAACCTAACCTAAAAGAGCCCGGGCATCTTGAGGCCACCAGTGAGTTTTGACATTTCTGTCTCCACCATCTCTTTAGAGCGTGCAAGGGCCTCGTTGACTGCTGCGACTACCAAATCCTGGAGCATTTCTACATCATCAGGGTCTACTACCTCTTTTTCTATGGTGAGAGAGACTATTTCTGGCTTGCCATTGGCAACAGCCTTTACCATACCGCCTCCAACAGTAACCTCTATAGTCTTTTTGGCCAATTCCTCCTGGGTTTTTGCTATCTTGTTTTGGAGGATCTGGGCCTGGCGCATCATTTCTTTCATATTTGGATTCATATTTTCAACTCCTTGATCTATTATTGTTTCTTTTGTTGTAAAGGGTAACACCACTAATTCGTGCTTGGAAGATGTTTATCGCCTCTTGAACCAGGGGATTTTTGACAAGTTCCTCCCGGGGATTGGCTTTAGGGACTGTTTCTGTCAACGATTTGGCGCTTTTTGAAAGAGCACCTTTCTCTTTTTTTATCTCAAAGGCAATGTCAACAGGCCTTTTAAAAAACTGGCTCGCAAGGATATTTATCTGTCTGGATTTATCCCTGTCGCAAAGCATCTCGCCTTTAAAGTTATCTGTGCAAGTAACGAGTAACCGTCCATCCTGCTTAGGATTTACCTCAAGACACGAATCCAGCAGGCTTCCAAGGCTAGGGTTTTTGTCTTTGATGAAATGTACAAACTCATCCCACTGCTCAATACAGTTGTCTATAGAAGGCTCAGGCTTTGGGGATGGTTTGGCACTTTTTTTCTTCTGGCTGATTTGCCTGGCAGAGTCCGCCTCACTGATTTTGGCCTTAAAATCGTCTATCCGATTATCTTGGCTCCCTATAGAAGTGTCATTTACCTTTTTGTCATAGGTTGCCTGTTCTATCAGGTCTTTTTCGTCATCTTTGCAGATGAGTACTTCGAGCCTGTCAAGTACCTCGTCAATGGTGGCCAATTGGTCAAGGCTGCATATCTTCATGAAAAGGATTTCAAGATTGATACGAGGGTTCAGCCCCTTGTAAAGCTCGTCCATAGTGGACGATAACATCTCCATGGCTTGAACTATGGAAAAAAATTCTACATCTGAAAATTTTTGTCTTATCTCCTGCATCCTTTCTGGAGAAAAGTTGGTAAGTGTTGAGGCATTATTCTCATCCACCTTTTTCAGCACTGCCAAATCTCTCAAGAACTTGAGCAAATCTTGGGCCAGCCTTTGGAGGTCTACACCCAATTCGAAAGTCTTTTGAAGGGTTGAAAGTGCCTCCTGCACGTCTGATGCAAGAAGTGCCTTGGCAAGTTCTTCAACTGTCTTAGTACCTGCAACGCCAAGCGCCTGGCAAACCTCTTCGTAAGATTTTGCCCCATAGGCAGCCACCTGATCAAGCAGACTCAGGCTGTCTCGCACACTCCCTTGTGCCTGACGAGCAAGTAAAAGGCTTGCCTCTTGCGGAAGGCCAAGACCCTCTTTCTCTATGATTTTGTCTAGGTGTGCAGCAAGATCGGTTTCAGAAAGACGCCTAAATTCATAGTGTTGACATCTGGAGTGAATGGTTTCTGGTATCTTTCTAGGTTCTGTTGTGGCAAAGATAAAATACGCATGAGGTGGAGGCTCTTCCAGCGTTTTTAGTAAGGCATTAAAGGCCTCCTTAGTTAACATGTGAACTTCATCTATTATGTAAATACGAAAACGGCAAAGTACAGGCTGGAAACGGATTTCTTCTCTGAGCTGGCGTATTTCATCGATTCCTCGGTTGGATGCACCATCTATTTCATTTACATCAACACAACTTCCTACTGTTATCTGCCTGCATATCTCGCATTGGTTGCAAGGATCAGGGGCAGGGCCAGTATCACAATTCAATGCCTTTGAAAGGATTCTTGCCACAGATGTTTTGCCAACACCCCTTGGGCCACTAAATATTAGGGCATGTGCCACCTTACCGGTGGAAAGTGCGTTTTGCAGGGCCCTTGTCACGTGGCTTTGGCCAATGACCTCCTCAAATTTTTGAGGTCTCCATTTACGGGCCAATACGAGATAAGACATGATTAATTGTAGTGTGAATAAAAAGATGATAGCCAGGCACCCCTGCGGCACACGAAGGGTCCCACTACCGTTGCTTCCTTCCGGACCTGGCGGGGTTCGCGGGATTTCGTTGCGCAGGACCCGGCTATCAAATGGTATTCGAAGTGTGGCGGAGAGGGTGGGATTCGAACCCACGGTGCGCTGTTAACGCACACACGATTTCCAATCGTGCCCCTTCGGCCGCTCGGGCACCTCTCCATATACATATTCAAAATAGGTTCACTCTTATACACTTTCAAGCCCTGAACAGTCAACAAAATTAATGGCGGAGAGGGTGGGATTCGAACCCACGGTACGCCTTTTGAGCGTACAGACGATTTCGAGTCGTCCCCGTTATGACCGCTTCGGTACCTCTCCGTATAAACATAAACTTTATATTTTGATCTACTATTTTAAGAGTGAGAAGATAGCAAATGAGAACGTTTAAGGCAAGAAAGGTAAAATATTATGCCTGCCTTAGTTACCCCAGATGAAAACCAATGCAAATCAAATATTCTTCATCCTGCAAAAAGCTCCTTTACAAGCATAAGTGCCTCCTCTTTACTTGATATTTTCCCCTCAATTTGGGCCTCGCGCACTGCCTTAAGGGCCTTACCTACAATGGGACCAGGCCCTGTTTTAAGGGCTTTCATAACGTCATTTCCATTTATTAACGGAGGGTTTTCCTCAACAGGTTTCAGGCTTTTTAAATAAAAGGAGTTTATCTTGTCAAAAAGTAGAGAAATTTCATTATCAAGGTCTTTTGGCTTCATGGGGCCGCAGCCAGCCATACTATCTGCCATAGCCAGTAGGAATAGGGCTGGATAATCTGCTCCTATTTCGTCTAGGAGTCTTCTCATAGCCCTTTTGGATGGCCCCGACCTTCTTAGGTCGTTTAAAAGATGAAAAGGGCGCATGTGGAGACGTACTAAAGTGGAGACAAAGAGCTGTTTGCCCTTTGACCAACGAAGACGCCTTGCTACATCTTTTGCCATCTTGGCACCGGCCTTGTCATGTTCATAAAAGGTTACTCTGCCATTTTCTTTTTGGGACTTTTTGGCAGGCTTTCCAAAGTCGTGCATAAAAGCTGCCCATTTTAGCCAAGGGATCTTTTGATGACTCTTTTCTAGCCATACCAAAAAGGGGAGACAATGGCTAAATTTTATGCATGGATCTTTTACAAGCATATCCATCGACCTTACTGCTTCAAAGAGATGGCCAAGTACATCTAGGTGATGAAAACCAGGCTGCTCGACACCATCCATGAATTTGGTCTCAGGAATAATCACAGATAATAGATCTATGTTGTAAAGTGCCTTCAAGGTTGGGCCTGCTTGACTAGAGGCCATTATCTTGTCTAGTTCAGTGCTTATCCGTTCTGGAGCAGACAAGGTGATTCTAGAGGCAAGCTCATGTATCCACCATAGGGTTTCTTGCACAATTTCGAAGGCAAATAGTGCCTTAAACCTAAAGGCCCTTAACATTCGAAGCGGATCGTCTAATAGATTTTTCTTTGATAGTGTTCTGATTAATCCTTCTTCTACGTCTTTTATCCCACAAAAAGGATCTATGACATTGGAATAAAGAATCGTTTTTGGACAGATGAGCCCTTGTTCACTTTGTTTTAGATGACCGATTATATCGTCAAGGGGGACGGCTATAGAGTTAATGGTAAAATCTCTACATGCAAGGTCTTCCTCAATGGAGTCTGATTTCCCACGGTATTGGCTAAAGTCAAAGGAATATTCTCCATTTGTAACCCTTGCTACCTGAAAGGTTTCATCAAGCATTACAAATGTCCAAGAGGAGATTTGAGCCATCTTTTTTGCAGCAGAGATGGCA
>JAMOUE010000218.1 GCA_027068235.1 Deltaproteobacteria bacterium
AAGCGTCTCATATGCTGCTTCACCAACTGCGACTGATCCAAAATCAATAGTTGATGGAGTAACAGATATTGAGGATGTAGAAGGCGTCTGACTTATGCCTATACCTTGAAGCCTTATAATTACACTTCCAGAATCAGAATTCACCACAAGATCTTCATGATATGAATTCTGGCCAGTTGGGGCAAATTGCACATTTACCTGTATTTGCCCTGAAGGTACCAAAGACATTCCTTCGCCATTTGTTAGCCTAGCAGGCAAACCAATATAAGTAAAAGGCGCTGCAAGGCTGGATAAGGAGTTGATTTGAAGGATTGTGTCACCAGTATTCTTGATTATAAATTGTTTCGTTGCCTGCTCACCAACTACAAGGCTACCAAAATCTAACAAAGCTGGTGAAAGCGGTAACTGATTATCCACATTCAAGATGGCCAACTGTGGCTGGCCAATGGTAAAACGCTGTCCATATATGTCAGATAAGGTATTATTATAATTTCTTGCATCCTTCCACACTGCCAGAAAACGGTGGCTGGCCACATTAAAGGCTATTGCAGGAGAATATTGGCTTCCCTCTGCTGGTTTATTTTCTGCTGATACACTTAGCAAATAATTGCTTCCTCTGAGAGAACCTTCAGCATCTACATATTGGCCATAAATATCAAGGTTTTCCAAGGAAACTGATCCATTTCTGCCATCTTGCCAGGCCACAAAGAAACGCTGGTTGGTAAAGTCATAACCCACATCTGGTGATGTCTGGCGGCTTGCTTCAACCAGGGGATCATTCCGGCCGTCTTCATTGGTATCTTGGAAACCTATAATGAAATTATTATTGTAAAGGCCACCTCCAGAATAGATAAGCTGGCCATATATCTTGGGATTGTTACCGCTCTTGAGGCTTTCCCAGGCAACCAGGAATCTGCCTGAAACTGGATCAGTAATAGTCGATGGGTTATATCCAGTATCAGTACTGACTGCCAAAGAGGGAAGATTGTGCCACCTGACATTCTTCTCAAAGATCGCCTGAATTTTAACTGTAGTATCTGATGGATCATCGTCAGCTTCTGCAACAGACGCATAATCTATACATTGATTACAGAAATCTTTCTTTTCATTATTAGTAACCTTGAGTGTCTTCCTGATTCCTTCCCAGGTCAGCAACACATTTCCAGAAGATGGATCAACAGCAACATCTGGATTGTTTACATTGTCAAAATATTCATATCTAAATATCTCTACGTCACATGCAAATGAGCTACTGATCCAACGTACATTTTCATAAAATTCTGAGCTATCTGATGTGGGAGTAGTTCGAATGATATCAGGTTTTTTATAAAACCTATCCATATCCGCTGTTCCAGAATCTGTTAGGTCATCGGCATTAAGTGCAGCATAGGCGATGAAGCTGGTGTCTCCCACCGTCCAATCAAAAGATGCACACCCTCCAAAGGCCGGACCGTAAACATGTTTTCTGGAGCTGCGGAGCTCCACCCAGGTTACCCAGAACTTGTCTAAAGAAGGATCATATGCCAAGGATGGCGAGGATCGCCCAAGGATTTCGAAATCAGTGGGCGGAGAATTAAATTGCCAAGTTCCACCAATTCTATAGTAGTCAGAAGCAGGAAATTTTATAATTGGCATGGAAGAAAGCGACGCTGGTGCACTAGAACATGGGTCAGCTGGCACAGCAAAAGCACGGCCACTTAAAAAACCATCGTAATGAGTAGATGAGCTTCCAGGATCAGAATCCTGCCATACAACAAACAATATATTTTGAGCCTGGGAGTAGGCTACTTTGGGATTAGTCTGATTACCACTACCACCATAAATCAATATTGGATCACTGCACAGGGCATCTGCACCATTTCCCTCGCTAGTTATAAACCGTCCCCAAATATCTGCTCCAGATCCAACACCAGTATTATCATTAGGCCATTCTTCCCAAACCACAAACCACAAATCTTTATCAGGCAATTCAATAACATCTGGATTTTGTTGATCTTTAGGAATTCCAGCACTATCAACAAAAATTGAAATCGGATCTCCTAAATTTATGGCATGTCCCATTACCGGCCACATCAGTAACATATAGGCCAGTATCAAAATTTTGATATGAAAATTCCTTATCATTCCTAAGGACTCCTTACGCAATCGCATTGTCATTCCAATCTATTTACAAAAAAGCTCTATGAACCCCACTGTTCAGGCTTTTCAAAAATCTCTTCTTGGCTTGCTGGTTCCATGTCCTCTATAATTACTGAAGGCTCTGAGATAGTGGATGGTGCTTTCATCTCTTCTGTTGCAGCGGCCAAAC
>JAMOUE010000219.1 GCA_027068235.1 Deltaproteobacteria bacterium
ACCAGATTGGATCAGTAGCTTTGGGCAGGTAGCGAAGTTAAGGGTTGACAGTGAGCAGTCATCTAATGCCACAGTGATTTTTAATGGAGGGCTTTACCTGTGGCGTGGCTGGCCCCTAGGTTCTCCCTATGTTGCGCCATCAGTTATTCAAATAGGTTTTATGGAGATCATTTTTTATTCAACTTCCCACGCCATTCTTACATATACAATCTTTAAAGAATTTTTGAATGTAAATTATAATATCACCATTGATGCGGAACTTACAAAGTTTATGCCCGATTTATTTGAAGGGTCATTAGATAAAAGAAATATCAACGGATGGTGGTATGATCCAGACTACAACGGGATGGGTTTTTTCACAGAGGCCTATGGAAATCACATATTTCTGGCCTGGTATCATTATGGCGAAAATGGAGAGCCTCGCTGGTTGAGCTGCTATTCTCCTTTTACACCTTCAGATACCCAATTTACTTGCACGATGCAGGAGTGGTCAGGTGGGTCTTTTATGGGGTCAAAGGAATATAAACCTCCTGTAGCAAAAAACCTTGAAGAGGCTGTTTTCAAATTGATAGATGAAGAAGAGGGTAGGGCGGAACTTACCTGGCGTGGCGTAACCTATCATATACAAAGATTTAAGGTTAAAGTTGAACAAGAAACAAGCGAGGAACAATAACACAATAAAAAGGGCTACCTTAGAAAACAAGGTAGCCCAACATTTTTATAAGATGATGATATTGTTGCTTAACAGGTTTTAACGAAAATTTTTAGTCATGTGATACAAGTTTGTAATTACCACCTTCTATTCTCAATCCTAATCCCTCAACAACGGCCCGAGCAACCGTTTGTCTTGCTTGGGCCAAAATGCGGCCAAAGGTCTGGCGGGAAATCCCCATTCTTTCAGCAGCAGAATCCTGATCCAATCCCTCTATTTCACTGAGTCTTAAAGCTTCCAGGCCTTCAACTGTCAATGTCACTTCTTCAAGGTTTCGCAGGGGAATACCCCGTGGCTTGAAATATGTAACAGATGGTTCCCTTCCTACAAGCCTGCATTTTGGTGGACGAGCCATTTATTCCCTCCCATCTTCTATCTGTCTATCTTTGGTATCTCTTTAAGGACTTGAGAAAAAGCCCTTATAAATTGTAGGTTTTCGTCTGGCGTCCCTATGGTAACCCTTATGAAGGTTGGGAACCCATATGAGTCCATAGATCTTATAATGATTCCTTTTTTCAACATTGCTTCAAAAAAGGCCTTGGCATCTCTATGGATGTCAACAAGCATAAAGTTGGTATGGCTGTCAAAGGGTGTGCATCCCAATTCCCTTATACTTTCTGAAAGTTTTAGCATTTGATCCCAGGTATTTGCAAGGGTTGCTTGGAGGTGATCTTGATCAGCAAGGGCGGCAAGGGCACTTTCTTGGGCTATCAAGTTTACATTGAAAGGCTGCCTTACTCTGTCACACAAAGCAACTATTTCTTTAGGCATAATCCCATAACCAATCCTGAGGCCTGCCAAACCGTATGCCTTTGAAAATGTTCTAAGTATTACAACATTATTCTGGTTATTGAAAAAGGAAATCCCTTCAGCCCAGTTTGTGCCAGGCCTGACAAATTCTCCATAGGCTTCATCAAGGACAACCAAGAGGTGATCCGGGAGCTTTTTGAGAAAGTCCTCAAGGTCTTCTCGCATTATCACCGTACCCATGGGATTATTGGGATTATCCAAGAAGATGAGCCGCGTATTTTGATCAACCATTTTGGCAATGGTGTCTAGATCATGGGTTGAATCTTTTAAAGGTACAACTCTGTTTTCTCCTCCAGCCACCTGCACCATTTTGTTGTAAACCAGGAAACTGGGCTTGCTACTGATTGCATTCCTACCGTTTCTAATGAAGAGTCTGCAAAGAAAATCTATAAGCTCGTTTGATCCGTTGCCGAGGACAATGTTGTTTGGCTCCACATTGTATTTAGAAGCCAGTGCCTGTTTCAGGTAGTAATTGCTTCCATCTGGGTACCTGTGTATCTCATTTAATATATTGCGGATTTTTTCAATGGCTAAAGGAGAGGCACCCATGTCGTTTTCATTTGAGGCCAACTTGATAACATTTTTTATTCCATATTCTCGTTCAAGCTCATCTTTGGGCTTGCCCGGAGGGTAGGGGACAAGCCCTTTAATGTATTCTGGAACATCATTTAGGAGTTTTTCCATTTTATTGATCCTTTGCAAAGTATAGATATGATTCTTCAGCGCCCAGCCTGTCCTTTGGCTCCACCTGTATATTAATGGCATACATCTCTTCTAATCTGAGCAGTTCAGCCCTTTTCTTATTTAACAAATATGAGGCGACCCGAGGCGGCACTTCCAGGACCAAACGCTGGACATCATCCTTGGAATGATGCCACGAGGCAAGTTTGCTGCCTATACGTCTCAGATACAATGCAGAAAGTGACTCAACAGATTTTATAAGTCCTGCCCCTTTACAATAGGGACATTTTACATAACTTAGTGCCTTTACGGGACTTTTAAGTTTTTGTCTTACTAACTGTAACAAACCAAATCTGGATATCCTAGCTATCTCGGTTTTTGCCTTGTCTTTTTTAAGGCTTTGCCTGAGCCTTCTTTCAACCAGGCTTCTGTTGGCCTTGGCCTTCATGTCGATAAAGTCTATTACAATTATTCCACCAAGGTCTCTAAGTCTTAACTGACGCGCTATCTCTTCAGCGGCTTCAAGATTAGTCGCAAGGGCAGTATCTTCAAGGTCCTTTTCTTTTATATTTTTACCAGAGTTGACATCAATAGAGACCAAGGCCTCTGTTGGTTCGATAATAATGTAGCCACCTGATGGAAGATCAACCCTTGGCTGAAATACCTGCTCTATCTGGTTTTCTATGCCAAAATATTCGAAAAGTGGCCTCTCATTTTGGTAAAAGCTAAGGGACGATACCTGCCTTGGAGCAATGATTCTAAGAAAAGCTCTAATGTTTTCATAGGCCTCTTTATGATCAACAATTATCTCAGAGACATCGCTTGTGAGATAGTCACGAAGAAATCTTGTGGCAAGCTCTCTGTCACGATAGAGGAGGGAAGGGTTGGGAGCGGATTTGGCTGATTTTTTTAGACTATTCCATAACCTTGTTAAGTATCTTAGATCTTTTTGAATTTCGATCTTTGTTGCCTTGTAGGCCGCAGTTCTTGCAATGATGCCCACTCCTTCTGGAAGTTTGGTTTGTTTGAGTATGTTTTTTAGCCTCTGTCTCTCCTTTTCGTCTTCTATCTTCCGGGACACACCTACATGGGGATTGCCTGGCATTAGCACTAAAAAACGGCCAGGCAATGACAAATAGGTTGTTACATAGGCCCCCTTAAGAGGGGTTTCTTCCTTGACAACTTGTACCAAAATATCTTGTCCCTTTTTCAAAAGTTTGGAAATTTCGTTTTTGTCTTCGGCATAACCGTAATAGTCAGGATGAATCTCTTCAAAAGGAAGATAACCGTTACGGTTAAGACCTATGTCTACAAAAACAGCCTGTAGGCTTGTTTCAACATTGACTATCCTGCCTTTGTATATGTTTCCCTTGGTAGTCTCATATCCAGCTCCTTCAAGCTCGAATGCCTCAAGACGACCATTTTCAACAAGCGCAACCCTGCATTCCTCAGGTGCCAAGGCGTTAATCAATATTTTACAGTTGCCTTTTGATTTGGAGCTTCTCTTTTTTTTACCCGCCATTATCTGTCTTTTTCTTTCTAGTTTCCTTTCTCATCTTAGCCCTTTCAGATGCCTCGAGAAATAATCTTCTGTCTTCTTCCGTTTCAAGTATCAATGGTGGAACCTGCTTGGGACGCCCTTTTTCATCAAGAGAAACAAATGTCAGTAGAGCAGTGGCAACATGACGAGTGCTACCAGAAAAGAGGTCCTCCGCCTCAATTTTAATACCAATTTCCATGGATGAATGGCCTGTCCAATTGAGCCTGGCCTTTAAAATAATCAAGTCACCTATATACACTGGAGCCAAAAAATCAATCCTATCTACAGAGGCAGTAACAACATTAGAACGGCAGTGTCTGCTTGCCACAACAAAGGCAGCATTGTCTGCAAGTTTCATAATGGTTCCACCATGAACATTACCTGCAGAATTGCTATCTTCTGGCAGCATCACCTGTGTCAGGATTATTTTGGATGCCGAAACTGGTTTTCCATTTGGTAAATAAGCCATTTTTAGAAATTATTCCTGGTTTGAACGGTAAAAAAGGTCCTATCTGCTATTCTTTTTTCTTGTACTATCCCTTTTCTAAGAAGAGTGTTTAAAATCTTCTCAGCTCTGTGATATTGACCGAAAAGTCCTTCAAAATCCTTAAGACTAAGCGGTCTCCTCTTCAATGTATCGACTATCTCTGATTCAAGTATAATGCCATCAGGCCTATTCATATGGGCCTTAAAGTCTATGACCACCTCTGCTTTTTTCCCAAAAAAACGTTGTATTTCTTCCATTTTCCTTGAACTGATGGGTCTAGCCCACTCTTCAGCTGGTGGTCGAGCTATAGTATTTAGCTGTATTCTGTGTGGCTTTATGGCTTCAATGGCATTTTTTAGGGCCAAAAGTTCCTGTTGAGTGTCGTTAATATCCTGCACAAACAAGATCTCAAGCCACATTTGGCCAGCCATTTCTCTCCTTAGGCCTATAAGCCCTTCTATTATATCCTTAATCTTTAGGGAAGGATGAGGCCTATTTATCTTTTGGAAGGTCTTTTGACGAGCTGCGTCAAGGGATGGCAATACAAGATCCGCCTGTCCCAAGGCCTTTCTTATGTGAGGGTCAGGAGTTGTTGAAGAATTTGTCAAGACTGCCACCTTTTTTGAGGTCAGCTTCTTGGCTTCTGTTATCAACTTTTCAATATCTTTATGAAGGGTTGGTTCTCCTGAGGCAGTAAAGGTGAGACAATCAAAATGGTCTTCTGATTTGGCACAATAATCTGTTATTTCTTTTATTATTTCTTTATAAGGTGGAAATGAAGGTGCATTCTGATAAACTTTTTCTCCTTTACCCAACTCACAATATATGCAATTCATATTGCATGTTTTGGCCGGTAAGATATCTATACCGAGAGAATAACCAAGTCTTCTGGATGGCACAGGGCCAAAGAGATATTTCATAGAATTGAGTTTTGAGTTCCTTTCTTTGATAGAGATTGGGACCTGTATGCTAGGTCTTTGACAATATTAATCATCCGTAATTTTTCTGCCTAGAAATTCCCTTATTAAATTTAAGTTTTTCTTAAAAAGATCCGACTAAAAAAACAAGAAACACGGGTATAAAAGACAAAAATTGTCAGGATGGCCATAAAATGAATGTTTCCTCCTTCCATATTCACAATGTTATAAAGGCCTATGGTCAAAGGTTGGGCAGGAGGAGCCTGGCTAGAATGAAGCTTGCAAAAGGAGAAAAAAGGGCTTCACCTGATACTATAGATATTTCTCCTGAGGCCAAAAAAAAACAGTTGCTTCATGAAATAACGAACGGACTTGTCAATCAAGCTAAAAATTATCAGGTCAGAGGTGATACCGAAGGGTTTGAAGAACAGCTTTTTGAAAAGATAGGGCAAAAGTTAGGAGAAAAAGTAGATATTATACCTCAAAAAAATAAAAATTCTGGGTTTAAATTTAAGGTTTTGGATAAGGATTCTGGAGAAAAGATTGAAGAGTTGTCCTTTTCAGACCTTAGGAATATAATTGAGAGCCTTTACAATGATAATGACGATGGAGAAAAGAAATGAAGATAGGTGATCAGAGCCAGGGACTTCAGATAGAAAAATATCTAAACACTCAGGCAGTAGGTGATAAGCAGCAGCTCCAGCAGGATGTTGGGAAGGTCAATCAGAGTTCTGCTGTAAAAACAGATACTGTAGAGTTGTCCTCTCAGTCCAAGTTACTTAACAAGGTCACTGATACAATGAAGGCTCAAGAGCCCCAAAGGGCTGAGAAGCTTCAAATGATAAAGGAAAAGGTGCAGAATGGAACTTATCAGGTAGATCCTGAAAAGGTAGCAAATGCTATGCTTAAAGACCTGATAAAAGATTTGGGATAAATTTACTTTTTTCTCCTCCTCTCCTCCCCACGGAAAAGGGGTGAATAGTCACCCCTTTTTCTCTATTACTTCTTGCATTAGCCTTTCAAGCTAACTTACTATAAAACCGTGTATTTTTTGTCTTTCTCTTTGGTAGAACCTTTCACTATTTTTTGAAAGTGGTGCTCCTTCATCTGTGCATCTATCAAACCTGTTATTGCAAGGCCCATAAGGGTAGGGGATTGTTTATGGAATGTGATGTAATAACAGCAAATTTCAAATTTCTCATGCTATTTTCTCATCTAAAGGTTGAACTCCAGTATGCCTGGAATAAGATGAAATAAGGCTACTACCTCTTTTGGAGATAGCCATAAAAGGGCAGGAGAGAGGGGTTAATGGGCAAGAAACTTCCCATAGGAATCCAAAGTTTTGAGAAAATACGCACAGATAACTTCTATTATGTGGATAAGACTCCATTTGTAAAAAAGCTTCTTGAGGATGGCGGTGGCTATTATTTTCTCTCCCGTCCAAGGCGCTTTGGCAAAAGCCTCTTTTTGGATACGCTTCGTCAGGCGTTTTTAGTAAAAAAAGAGCTTTTTCAAGGGCTTTATCTTGAAAAGAACTGGGACTGGAGCCAAAAGCACCCTGTTATTTACATAAGTTTTGGAGCTGGGGTGCATAGGAGCGTAAAAGAGCTAGAAGAGACCTTTACTGAAATCCTGTTGCGTCACCAAAAGCTTTATGACGTTGAGTTGACTTATCCCTCCCTCAAAGGGCAATTCATGGAGTTAATAGAGATCTTGAGCGAAAGATCTGGCCAGCAGGTTGTATTGTTGATAGACGAGTATGACAAGCCCATTTTGGACAACATAGACAAAAGGGAGGTGGCCGTTGACATCAGAGAGGCACTAAAAAACTTATATTCTGTGCTTAAAGATGCAGACGCTTACCTGAAGCTTGTGTTCATAACCGGAGTTTCCAAATTCTCCAAGGTTTCTCTTTTTAGCGGCCTAAATAACCTCGAAGACATAACTATATCACCAGAATACGCCACCATCTGCGGCTATACTCAAGAAGAGCTCGAAACTGTATTTTCAGACAGGCTTAATGGGGTTGACCTTAAAGAGGTTCGGAAATGGTATAATGGCTATTCCTGGTGCGGAGAGAGGGTCTACAACCCCTTTGACATACTTTTATTTCTAAAAGAGCATCAGTTTCGTCCCTACTGGTTTGAAACAGGCACTCCAACATTTCTCATAAAGCTCCTTCAAAAAAAGAGATATTTTATCCCAGAACTTGAAAGGCTTGAGGCAAGTGAGGGAATTATTGGAAGTTTTGATGTTGAAGACATAGAGGTTGAGACCCTTCTTTTTCAGACAGGCTATCTCACAATAGAAAAGGTGGAGCAGGCAGGGGCCTCCCGCATCTACACACTCGTCTATCCAAATGTGGAGGTGAGGGCAAGTTTTGCAGACCATATCCTTGACTACTACTGTAAGGCACGGGGTAAAAAGGAGAAAAACCTCATAAGGATGTACAGGGCCTTAAGTTCAGGCCAAATAGATGAGCTAAAAGAGATATTTCACTCATTTTTTGCAAGTATCCCCTATGACTGGTATCGAAACAACGAGATTTCACACTATGAAGGCTACTATGCAAGCATATTTTACTGTTATTTCAACGCCCTTGGATTTGATGTAAGGGTGGAGGATGCCACAAATCAGGGGCGTCTTGACATGGCAGTTCTCTTTGAAGAGCGCTGTTTTATCTTTGAGTTCAAGGTGGTTGAGCTTTCTCCTGAAGGAAAGCCAATGGAGCAGCTTCAAAAGAAGAAATATCATGAAAAATACATGGCGGACTTCAAAGAGATCTATCTCATAGGGGTCGAGTTTTCAAAAAAAGATAGAAATATCATAGGTTTTGAGTGGAAAAGGCTCAGTGCCCCTTAGACCCGTGACAATCCTTAGCAGTTTCCAACTTGTCAGATTTTGTAAGATCAGCTGGATTTATTTCATGCTCCTTGCCTGTGGTAAGAGCTACAAACTCGGGAAAGATAGCCATCAGCGTCAAGCCCGACACAGAGTTTAACCGTGCCTTTTCGTTGGCGGAAATTAGTCCAGGGAAAGTGTAGAGTTATAATCGTTTTTTGTGTATGGGCTTCCGCAAGGGAAAATGTGCTATTAAAATATTCGACAAGCATTTGAGTCTAAAGAAGCGCTACTGGGGTTGGCATTTCTGAGCAAAGGGCTATTGGGTAAGTGCCAGAGGCCTTGATGAAAGCAAAGGTTCGGACTCTTTTGAGGCTGGCCTTTAAACCCAAAATCTCCACCCAGAGTTATGCCCAAAATATGGTAGCCTGATAGATCTAATATTGCCATATATGGTATGATTGTTATCCAAATTATGTTTACGGGACAGCTTCTTTATAGGAGTGGTTGTTAAATTTGGCCTAAGTATCGGCCCCATTTTATAGAAGAAGGGAGCCTCTAAAAATTTATGTTGCGTCTTCTTTGTTTCGATGTAATCAGGTGATATTATTAAGGTTTTCTTTTGAGAAAAAATAATTTTTTAGAGGTCTTTCGAAGTGGTTTTGTTTGACAATTTTAAAAATTAGAGGCTTAATAAAGCAGATGAATGCTTTTAAAAATTATCTCAAAATGAAAGATAAATTATTTGTATTTGATATTGATAATACATTAAGTGATATAAATGAACCCGTTGGTAAAGGACTAACTCAAACGCTTAATGAATTATCTGAACAATGTCATGTTGCTTTGGCATCTGGAAAGCCCAGTTCTTATATCGCTGGAATGGTGAGACAATTAGGTATGAAGAAATGTATTATAATAGGTGAAAATGGTGCAACTATTATGTTTAGTCCAACATTTCCTCCAAAAGATTATTATAAATTTCCTATGTCTATTAAAATAGCTAATTATTTACAGTTCATAAAGAAAAATTTTATTCGAAAATTTGGAAG
>JAMOUE010000220.1 GCA_027068235.1 Deltaproteobacteria bacterium
TGGCAAATTGGTGCTTACCCATTTCTATCCAGAATGTGACAAAAGCGACATCATAACTCCCTGCAGAAGGCACTTTGATGGCCCAGTTATCCTTGCAGAGGATTTGATGCGGATTGTGGTTTAAATCCAGGATTGCTTCGTTTCGCCTGCAGTGAACAGATTGTAGCCTGTAGACCTATTCTTCTTGCTCTATTCTAGCCTTTACAAAAATCTTTAATTCGTCTTCATCAAGATCTGCCACTGCAAGGGCCAGTCTTTCTAGCGGATCGTTTACTATGTAACCCCTGGATGTCTTTTTTATTTTATCCTCTTCTATCAATACCTTAAGAGCACTCTGAAGGCTTCCCTGACTCATGCCGCAGGCGTTGACCATGAAATCTTTTGAAAATACCTTGGCCACAGGTTCATGCTCAGCTATAGCCAGCAGCACCTTCCTTGCACCTAAAGGAAGTTTGCTGTTTATCGCTTCATAGTAGTCGCGCTGATTCAGGATTATTCTTACAGCCACCTGGACGTAGGTCTCTATAGGCTCAAGATATTTACTCCTCTCTTCAAGACTCCACATCTCTGCCCAAAACCAGTTTATGGCAAATGGATGACCGCCAAATATACGGTACACTCCTCGTATACGGGATTCTGGCATCTTTAGCTTAAGACCACGTTGAAACTGGGAGGTAACGAAGTCAACTACTTCGTCTTCTGGAAGGACATCCAGCTCCATAGGAGTCACTCCCTTAAAGAAGGCAGAAGATTCCTCCTGAACCATCAAACGAAGAAGATGTTTTTCTGAACCCAAAAGAAAGGGAACGAATCTTTGGCTACGCTCTTGAAATACCGATCTGAATATCCATTCCAAACGTCCCTTTGGATCTATCTTCCTAATATTTTGAAACTCATCCAGGACGAGACAAAGCCTTGTTTCATCTCCTCCAGTCTTTTCAGGAAAGCTTACCACAGCCTCAAGCACGTGTCTTAATGCATTCATCTCGTCACGTGGCCTGGAAAAATCAAAACTCAAAGAAGGCTGGCTTGTCATAGGGTCCATTGACAACTGGGGTCTTATGGTAGAAACGCTTTTCAGGTGGCCAATGAGCCTTTCCCAGCGCCCCTTTATGGCTAAAAGTGCAGTTTCAAACTCCTTCACAAGGGAGGCAACTGAAAAAGAACGGCTCAAATCAAGTCTAACAGTAATCCAGCCTTGATCTTCAAGGTGTCCTGCAACCTGATTTATCAGTGAGGTCTTTCCAAAGCGGCGAATAGAAAGGATGCAAATGGCCTCTGACCTTTTGGCAGCAGATTCTAGCTGGGCCATCTCCCCTTTTCTGTTACAAAATGGTTCGCCATATTTTATCGGGCGCTGGACTATGAAAGGATTAACGCTCATATTTAGAATTGGAATAAAATTTTATGCAAACCGCATTATTCTTATAACGTAATTTAGTTGTTTTAATTTTTCAAGTCAAAAACATTCGTATGACTTTCCCATTTTTGCTACAACATAGAGTAAAGTAATACTGTCGAACATTTACTGCAGTTTTGCAAAAAACACCTTTGGCCCAAACGAAAAAGGGGGCAACGCCCCCTTTTTTATCAATTAGATTGAACCTCTTTTATTTTATTCCATCGCCTCGAACCTGAGCTCAAAGTCGAGCCGCTTTCTCAAGCGCTTAAAGTCAAGGCGGATCTGGCCAAGACCTTCACCTTCTGCCCAGGTTTCACCATCTGGCACAATGATAAAGTAAGGTTTTCCATCTTCTGTGTAGCCGTCTGGATCAATGCCTGGCGTTGAAGCCTCACTCATTGGAAGGGTGCTTGAGTCGAGCACCATGCGGACCGGACCGCTGAAATCGGAGCCTGAAACATTTGTCAAAGTCAGATAGACAAAGAAACAGCGGTTTATGCGGTCATACAAGGTGCGGGAAGTCTCCACAGTAACACCTTCTGTTATGTCCTGCCAGCTTGGAGCTGGTTCATTTACTGTTATGGTAACAGGCGCCGATGTGACATTTGCACCGTCATTGTCATAGGCCGTACAGATTGCCTGGAACTGGCCTGCAGTTTCATAGGTGTAGGTCAATGTGCCTGTATCAGAAGTCACAGGGGTGCTGCCGTCTCCAAAGTCAAACTCATAGCTTACAATACTTCCGTCACTGTCGGTGGCAGAACAGATGAAGGTCACTGTAAGAGGCGCAAGGCCTTCTTCTGGAGTAGCAGTGAAGGAGTCTATGACTGGAGGCTTATTAGGAATCTCAATCTCTTCAAAGCTTGCACTACAGCTCTTATCAGCATTAAGGGCAAAGAGGCATG
>JAMOUE010000221.1 GCA_027068235.1 Deltaproteobacteria bacterium
TATGGAGAAGAGCAATCTCCAACGCCTTCATTGCATATCTAACTGAAGTCCCATTTATGGTGGCGCCAGATGTAATGGCAAGAAGCGGATGGACAGTTTGGGACCTGGAAAATAATAACAAAAAAAAGGGGTTACAGCATTCTTTGCTGTAACCCCTTATGTTTTTATTGGTAGCGGGGGCAGGATTTGAACCTGCGACCTTCGGGTTATGAGCCCGACGAGCTACCAGACTGCTCCACCCCGCACTCGAATTGTGTTAAACTTATTAATCATCCAGCTTCAACTTGTCAATATACAATTGTCGAGATTTAAACTAGCTGTTAAAATTTACTTAAATCATGAAGTTATCACGCTTATATCAGTAAAATATAGCTGGATGTTATTATATGGTGCCCCCGGCACGATTCGAACGTGCGACACCAGGATTAGGAATCCTGTGCTCTATCCCCTGAGCTACGGGGGCACTCAAATTTGGCTGCAACTGTTAACATACGCGAATACAGGCGTCAAGGATGCCCTTTGGTGTTAAACTCTAAAGACCTACATTTTTTAGTTCCTTTACCAACTTCTTCTGCTCGCTACTCAACTTTTTAGGAACATCAATCATGACTCTGACGTACAAATCCTTTCTTCCACCAGATTTGCTTGGCAATCCCTTGCCCCGTAGCCGCATTTTCTGACCACATCTTATTCCAGCAGGAATCTTGAGCTTCAATTTGGCTCCATCAATACCAGGAACCTCGACTTTGGTACCAAGACATGCCTCTGAAAATTTTATGAATTTATCATAAACAAGATTCCCATCCTTATCGAAATAAAAACCTTGAGGCAAGGTTATATTAATCCTCAAATAAAGGTCTCCTCTGCCGCCAGGGCCTTGGACACCTTTTCCAGGAACCCTTATCTTTTTTCCTTGCTCAATACCCTTTGGAATCTTAACTGATATCTTCTCAGGAAATCCTCCTGTCTGAAGAGATATGATCTTTTTATCGCCGTTTATAACCTCTTGAGGTGTCACATAAAGATCCAAGATAACATCTTGGCCCTTGGGCTGAGGCTGCTGCTGATAGATAAAGCCTTCATCTGCATCATAACCGCCATAACCACGACCCCTATGAAAATCTGTCTCACCTTGGGTGGCAAAGAGATCATCAAATATGGAACCCATACCTGCGCCACCCCCTCCTCCTGTGCGGAAGATTATTCGGGTAAAACCATCTCCTCCTATTCCCAGGTCTTGGAATATTGAGGAAAAATCAAAATTCTTGAAAATGTCTTCTTGGCTATACTGCCTATGAAACTCTTGTGAACCAAAGGCATCATATTCCTTGCGCTTTTTAGGATCGCTTAAAACAGCGTAGGCCTCGTTTATCTCTTTAAACCTCTCCTCAGCCTCTTTGTTTCCTTTGTTTTTGTCAGGATGATATTTTATGGCAAGCTTTCTAAAAGCCTTTTTTATCTCGTCGGCACTTGCATCCTTAGATACGCCTAATATCTTGTAATAATCTTTTGCATGCGTCATTTTAACCCTTAGTCCTCTCTATTTAGTAATATTGATAAAAATTTGATAAAAATTTGGAATGCATCATTATACAGAACCATAATAAACAGTAAGTTCAGTAAGTACAAAGTCAAGGATTTGACAATCAATGAAAATATACCTGTTCGAACCAGCATCTCCTTCTGACCCCAAAACCATTGAGGAAGCGCTAGCTTTTTTTAATAATGAGTTTCCATCCCACGAAAAGCCTTCTTTTTCATTCATAGGTCAAATAGGAATGGTAAATCCAGAACTTCCCTACCTAGCCTGGGACGACACATTAAAGGCAAAGACATTTATTGAGGCTTCTTGCAAAAAAGAGGCCTGTTTTATTTGGGCTACGCGCGGAGGATATGGCACCTTACGATGGTTAGGACTCGTTGACTTTTCTTCTCTAGCAAGTTCTTTGTCTAATAAGCTATTTATGGGATTTAGCGATGTAACCTTTCTTGCATCTCAGCTAACAAACATGGGGCTTAAGTTCCTGCACGCCCCTATGTTAAGCACCTTTTTAAAGAGTAACCCGGAAAGCAGGCAAGCCTTTTACAGTTTTTTACGAACAGGAAGAACTCCTCTATTGGCCGGCGTTGGACTAAAACAAGGTTCTTGTGTAGGGCGAGTGATTGGTGGGAACCTAACCTGTATTTGTCACTCCATAGGTACAAAATACGAGCCTCAGTGGCATGATTCAATACTATTTATAGAAGACTGCTGGGAAGACCTATACAAAATAGATCGCATGTTGACTCATCTCATAGAATGTGGAGCGCTAGATAAAGTCCAGGGTATAGCCTTAGGTTCATTTTTGTTTTCAGATAATGAAAAAGAACAGACAAAGATGTTGCCACACCTTTTTGCAGACAGGCTTGCACCTTTAGAAAAACCCATAGTTATGGATCTACCAGTTGGCCATGGAAGTTCTAATATGCCAATACTTCTTGGAGGAATGTACGAACTAGATGGCACAAGTGGCACACTCACGCCTTGGGACTTTGAATGATATCTAAGGAATAATAAGGATAATATTTACAACTTCCAAATACCTAATCAGGGCCCAAAACTCATCCATCAAGAAAAGAGCTTACTGTAACCTATAATCTTGATGTTGTTTTCTAGCTGTTCAATCAGGCAGAATGCTTCCATAAAGTTGCTACCCCAAGCGACAACACCATGACCTTTTAGGATGAAAATTTTTGACTTTTTAGCTGCCTGGGCTGCTGCATTGGCAAGCTCATCTGTTCCAGGCAAAAAAAATGGAACAATCTCAACAGATGAAAAAAATAGTCTTCCCTCTGCAAGTACATTCAAATCAAGCCCTTCTTGTTGAAGGCTAACTGCAGTGGACCAAGGTGCATGGGCATGTATTATGGCATTTGCCTTTTTTATGGCAGCGTATATTGCCAAGTGCATGGGTGTTTCAGAGGAAGGTTTCTTATTGCCAAGAACTGTGTCGCCTTTTTCTGTCACTACAAGTATCTGATTGCTGTCCAAAAAACCTTTATGCACTCCAGATGCAGTGATAACCACTGTGTTGTCATGAAGTCTCATGCTAAGATTGCCATCCATCCCAGAAACAAGTCCCTTTTTATAAAGAAGCTGTCCAAATCTAATTATCTGTTCTTCAGCTACTTTGACACTTACCTGGTTCATCGCCATACCCGTTTCCCCTTTAGACATTCATACGCCTTATTGAACAAAAGTACAAAATTATAAAGAACCATCACAAGATTAATAAGGAAGGACATAAAAGTGAATACGCGACAATACAACTTCCTTGCCTCGAGTCTTATCTAGGCCTCTTTATGCCATTGCCCTTGACAATACTACAGAATGCGTGTAATCATAAACAGACAACAAGATATTGTGCCTCAGGTGAACGGGAAGTCCGGTGAAAGTCCGGCGCTGACCCGCAACCGTGAGCAGGGACGAAAGCTGGAAAGTGCCACTGTCATACACTTTGTATGATGGGAAGGCCCAGCAAGTAGGTTGATCTGCAAGCCGGGAGACCGGCCTGAGGGGAGAGTATCTGGCTTCGAGGCTTAAAGTCAAGATACAACTACTCATGAGTCAGTGATGTCTCGTCCTGCTTCATTCTCCCCTTCCCTTTCCCTTGTGGCCCATACAACAAGGAGGAATCATGAAAATCATCAGCCAGAACATCAACATCTTTGATCCGAGGGTCTATAAGGCAGTAATCGATAAGGATGAGTACTTTATCACTGAACTTACGAAAAGAGTACTTGACAACGGGGCTTCAGGTCTTGAAATAAACCTTGGTGGCTGGAAGACCTCTGGTAGCGCTATGCCTTGGCTGGTGAAACTGGTCAGAAAGGTGAGCGACTGCCCTATCTTTTTGAGTCCTATTCCAGCATCTTTAAAAGATGCCGTAGAGGCGGACTCAACTGGGAACCTGTTTATAAACTGTGTTACTGCAGACACCCCTAGACTTGAGAGCATGATGAATGGAGCTCGCTGCCTAAACACCTCCCTTATAGTGCTTCTCACCAAGACCGGCCTTTGTCCTTCAAGCCTTGATCAGGTACTGATACTTGCAGAAGAGGTTCTCGAAAAGGCTGAGAAAGTTGGAATGCCGCTTGACAAGATAATCCTCGACCCAGTGCTAAGACCACGGCTTTCCATGGATTCAGATGGTTGCATGGTCAACAGGCCAGACGTCACCTTTTTCGCAGAGGCCATAGCACTTATTGGAATGTTAAGGGAACAGAAGATCAAAACGGCAGCCGGACTAAGTAACCTCACAGTAGGCATGAGTAAACCCTTTAGAAGCGGTTACGAAGCAAGTGCTGCAAGGGTATTTATGAGCGCAGGCCTTGACTACTGCATAATGGACTGCTCAAATAAACGTCGCATAGCAGAAATTCTACATTTTGAGGAGGCTGCAGAAAGAATCAGGCTGGCTCAAGGCATAACATGCATGAAAGAGGCATTGTATTCTCAATGAGAGCCGGTAGAGAAGGCTTCTGCACATAACACATCTTGGACAAAAGCGTACTAATAACATTTGCCCTATACTTTATAGGGGTATTTGTAATAGGGATAGCTGCTTGGGCAAGGACAAGCAGCATATCAGACTACATCCTTGGAGGAAGACGGCTTGGAAGCCTAGTCTCTGCGCTTAGTGCAGGGGCATCAGACATGAGCGGCTGGCTTTTGCTGGGGCTTCCTGGCCTTGTCTATTCCAGCGGGCTTCAGGGCCTATGGCTTGCAGGTGGACTTCTTGCCGGAACATACCTCAACTGGACTGTTGTTGCCAAAAGGCTAAGGGTCTTCAGCCAGATATTCAACAACTCGTTGACCATTCCAGAATATCTTGAAAACCGATTTGAAGATCATTCAGGTATGCTAAGATCCATCTCTGCACTTATGATCCTTTTCTTTTTTACTATTTATACAAGCTCTGGGCTGGTGGCAGGAGGCAAGCTGTTCAACTCCATATTCTCCATACCCTATGAAAGGGCCATGATCCTTGGAGCTGCCTCAGTCCTCATATATACATTCATGGGGGGCTTTCTTGCAGTCTCTTGGACAGATGCATTCCAGGCCCTACTAATGCTAAGCGCGCTTCTGGTTGTACCTATTCTTGCCTTTTTTGATGTTGGCCAAATTGATAAATCCATATTTTCAGAGCCTGCCGGAAGTCTTATGCCTAAAGAAGAAGGACTTGCACAATTCATTGCCATTGCCTCTTTATGCGGATGGGGCCTTGGCTACTTTGGGCAGCCGCATATACTTGCTCGATTCATGGCCATAGACTCTCCCAACAACATACCAAAGGCCAAAACAATAGGGACCTCATGGGCAGCCCTTGCCATGGCTGGTGCAATCCTTGTAGGCATTGCAGGCACATTCTACTTCCCAGACAGGTTGCAAGATGCTGAAAAGGTCTTCATCTTTCTGGTACAAAATCTGATGCATCCTGCATTGGCAGGAATATGCCTTGCCGCCATACTTGCTGCTATCATGAGTACGGCAGATTCACAGCTTCTAGTTTCTGCCTCTGCCCTTGCAGAAGATTTTTACAGAGCCAGGTTCAGGCCAAATGCAGGTCAGAAAGAGCTCGTCTGGATAGGAAGGATCACAGTGCTAATGGTATGTCTTGTTGCGGTCTATTTTGCAAGGAATCCCCAAAGCAGGGTACTTGAAATGGTCTCATATGCATGGGCAGGGTTTGGAGCAGGATTTGGGCCTACCATCATCTTCTCTCTTTTTTGGCAGAGAATGAATCGTTATGGTGCTATTTCAGGGGTTCTTGCCGGAGGCATATGTGTTGTGATTTGGAAAAATCTATCTGGAGGCATATTTGATCTCTACGAAATGATTCCTGGAGTAATGGCCTCGGCACTGGCTATAGTCATTGTGAGCTACGCAACCAATCCCCCTGGGGAACAAACATCAAAGCTTTTTAAAAAATCTGTGCAAATGTTAAATCAAGCCTCTGCATAAAGCTCTTCTCTCACAAGAGGCAGATCGTTTCTCCTTCCAAGGGTAAACAAAAGCTGAAAGACAAAAAGAGGATTGTATCTAAAGGCCATCTGGCAGCCATATAGGTATAAACGCCACATTCTAACGAAACGTTCATCGTATAGATTCTTTATGATTTTTGCATGTTGTTCAAAACGTTTTGCCCAGTTTCCAAGGGTCAAGTCATAGTGACGCCTGAGATTTTCAAGGTCAACAAAATCAAAACCCGTATCTTCTGCCGTCTCTACAAGTTCTCCAAGGGCGGGAAGATATGTTCCAGGAAATATGTACTTAGTTATCCACACATCCATATCCTTTGGCTTTGTCCTGCCTATGGTATGAAGGAGAAAGATACCTTTGTCCTTTAACAGCCTGGAACACCGTTCGAAAAATACAGTTATGTTTTCCTTGCCAACATGCTCGAACATGCCAATAGATATTATTCTGTCAAAGCTCTTATACTCGCTTTCATCCATCTCACGGTAGTCTTGAAGCCTGATTTCCACCTCTTCACTAAGCCCGGCCTCTTTAACGCGCCTATTTCCTAACTCGTATTGCCTTTCAGAAAGGGTTAAACCAACAGCCTTCACTCCATATCTTTTGGCCGCCTCAATAACAAGGCTTCCCCATCCACATCCGATATCAAGGATCTTCTGTCCTGGCTTCAGAAACAGCTTTTTCAGGCTTCTGTGAATCTTGTTAAGCTGTGCCTGCTCGAGCTCTTCATCTTCCCTTGTGAAAAATGCACAGGAGTAGTTCATTCCCTCATCCAACCACAACCTATAAAACTCATTGCCTTTATCATAGTGTGACTGCACATCTTTTTTGGTCTGTTTTATAGTGGCCCGTTTCTTTAGGTGGAGCCAACAAACCCGCGCCTTTTGAAAGGGAGAGAGCTTCTCCTCTGCTGCATTTTGATAAAACCACTCCATCGCCTGGCCGAGATTTCCCTCTATTTCAATGTCTCCGTTTATATAGCCCTCTCCAAGGGCAAGCGAAGGCTCCACCAAAAGCTCCTCAAAAATCTTTGGTGTCTTTATCCAGATGGAAAAGTCTGGGCTGCCTGTTCCAAATCTTAACTTATCACCATTCCAGAGTGTTATGACGCAGGAACTGTCAACCTCTTGAGGAAGGATAGCGTAAAGAATATTTTTTGCCTGTTGGGGATTCATGATGATCTCCCTGAAAAAGAAAGAGGCCCAAAAACAAGAAATCAAAAAATACATCGTCTATACTATTTTTATTAGGCATTCTCGAAGGTTATGTCAAGATCACCATAAAGAAACCAGAGACGACTTCTGCGCTAGTAATGATCTAGTTATGGTTTAAAAAGCGATTTTGGGATAGTCTTTCCCCATGAAGCTCTTTCATAAAAAGGAGAACCAAATGAGCTACTGGTGTAAAAACAAAAGAATCAGTCTTTCCATCTTCATCTTTTGCATTCTTGCAATCCATTTATCAGCGTCTGGGGCCATAGGAAAAAAACACAATAAAAGCAAGGCCACAGCAGCTCTTAACGACAAATCTGCTGCTGCCCACTGTATTTTACAAAAAGAAACAGAGCGAATTGTGGTGGCAGACGATGGAACCTACCTGGATGAGGACGAAGTATTCATCACGATTCTTGATCAAAAAGGAAAAAGAGAACAGCAGGTACAAACCTTTTTCATAAACAAAAACTATTCGAATCTGGAAATCTTGGGCATGGAGGTTATCCACAAGGATGCCACAAGAACGACCATAGACTGGAAGGCCAACTCCAAGGAGACGAATCCCGCTCAAACAACCAGAATGAACATATATGATCCGAACCAGAAGGTCATAAAAGTCTTTATTCCTGGGCTTAAAATTGGAGATACCATCCACTACAAGATACGAGTGCACAACTTCAAACCCATGATTCAGGGCCACTTTTTTGCAAATGCCATCCTGCAATACAACTTTCCAGCAAAAGCAATAGACTTGCAAATAGTACTTCCAAGACAGAAGGTGCTTTACAGCCTGATAAAAGATAGAGACCAGGATGCAAAAATCACCTCATGGCAAAAAACAACAGGGAAGACAAGGATCTATCACTGGAAGTTCAGAAACATTCCAGAACTGACTCCAGAACCTCGGATGCCAGAGCCCGACAGGGTTGCAATGCGCCTCCTTTTATCAACCATGAAGTCTTGGAAAGACGTATCAAAATGGTACTGTAACCTTGCAGAGCCCCACCTTAAACCTACTCCCGCAATCATCAAAAAGGTACAAGACCTTGTAAAAGGAAAAAACAAGCCTGATGAAAAGATCCGTGCCCTGTTTTTCTTTGTTTCCAGAAAAATCAGATATATGGGATTAATAGAAGAGGCAAAAAGGCCAGGTTTTGAACCCCATGATGTGGCACTGACATTTGAAAGAAGATATGGTGTTTGTCGGGACAAAGCGGCTCTCCTGGTTTCCATGCTTAGGGTTGCTGGGTTCCGTGCAGTTCCTGTACTTATAAAGGCTGGCGGCAAACTCGACCCTGAAATACCTATTCCACAATTCAACCATGCAATATGCGCAGTAATTGACGAACACGACCTGCCTGTCGTTTATCTGGACCCAACATCGGAAACAAGCAACCAATTTCTACCAGACTACGAACAGGATTCATCGTGCCTTCCAGCAACCCCTACAGGCTCCGACCTGTTGTTAACCCCTGTAAATCCACCCTCAAAAAACATGTTCGTAATGGACATAGACGACTGGATAGATGCAGAAGGCAACATGAAAGGCACCATCTCATTTACTGCATCAAACTTTATCGACACAGCTTTCAGAAGCATTCTAATGCCAAAAACCAAAGACCATCAAAAGCGGTTCCTTGAAGTCTTTTTATTAAAAAGGCGTCCAGGAATCACAGTGGAAGAATTAAACTGGACAGACCCTGCTGACACATCCAAGCCATTTTCAGTCTCTTGTAACTTCAAACTAGAAAAGGCTGTGAAAAGAAAAAGGCTTTATCCAATTTCACTTGCCAGAGACCTT
>JAMOUE010000222.1 GCA_027068235.1 Deltaproteobacteria bacterium
TTAATGATGAAAATTAAAGCGGATACCCTCTTTTCTAAAGCACGTAACCTGTCAATATCAGTACAACCTTCTCATTATCATGCATTATTGGCCCTTACTCAAGATTTACAGGCAACATCTGGGCAGCTGGCTGAGATTATAGCCAATGATTATGGGCTTACCCTTCGCCTTTTAATTACAATATATTCTGCCTTTTTCTCTCTGGGGCGTAATGACATCCTTTCTATTAGATATATGGTTGTATTACTGGGCATGGTTAATTTAAGGGAGATGGTGACAAAATCGTCCTTGCTTTCCACTGACAAAGAAGAGCTTTTAAAGATTTATATGGGGTCCGGCCTGCTCATATCATTTATTTCTCACAATCTAGCTAGCTTGACTGAACTTGACAATGATAAGGCAAAAGTGTGTGGGCTGCTGCAAAATATAGGAGAGGTTGCGTGTGCAGCCTCTGTCCCAATGATAGTAAAGAATAGTCTTTTACCAGATTCATTTATCATAAATAAAAAAAGATTTGCTAACATGTGTAGCGGTTATAATCCAAGACGCCTTGGAGAACAGCTTATTCGTCACTGGAATCTCCCTGAACTAATCAGAATGGCAGTGTTTCCAAAGCATTTCGATATTCAGAGTCTTTCTGCAGATGATAGAGCTATTATCAATTTAGTCACTTTACTCAATGAACTTGTAAAAGAAGCACTTTCTAGAAGGGCTTCTAAAGCTAGAATGGGTGACATATATTCAAATATTGCTGATTTATTGAAGATAAAAATGCAAGAATTGGATCATCAAATATCTAAGGCTATAAAGAAACTTGAGCTAAAGTCTCCAACATTCCATAAGCACTTATGTAATATCGGTCTCTTAGAGAGGATTTCAACAATTTAGATGGAATTAACATCTTATAAAAAGATAAATCTAGAATATTGCTACTTCTTCTTTCTTTAAAAAGCAAATACCAAATTAGCAGTGGTAGAAAAAGAGATTTTAAGGGGGGCTAAACAAGTCATATTCAAAGGCCAAGTTACTTTTTTTTTATTGTTGCACTCTTTACATGCAGGTACAAGATTGGCTTTGATACTTTTACCGCCCCTTGATAAGGGGACTAGATGATCCATTGTCAAGTTAGATGGTCCTACGAATTGTCCACAATAGTGACATCGGCCAGAGGCACACTTTTTTCGCCACCATCTAGTTTTTCTTAGGGCTCGTGCCTTGCTTCGTTCCTTTTTGATCTCTTCTTCAAACATTTTTCAATAAATTCTTTCTGTAACATGATTAATAATTTAAATTGTTAAGGATAACAAGATGACTTGATATTGCAAGGCGTTATATTGGAGAGGATCATTACGAAAGATTGGGTGAACTATACAAAAGTTGTATAGTTGGCAGTTATGTCTTGGAGTGTCAAGGCAATAAATTTTACTGCAGGATTTTCTTGTTTAGATTTTTGAATGAATAAGAGGCAGCTTGCAAAATTAAAAAAACTTTTGGTCAATATCCTTGCCAAGAATCCAGGTGAGTTTTTTATTGTTTCAGAAAACGAGGATGGTTGGGTATCAATATCTGATGTTCACAAGGCCTTGATGGAGATAGATGCTACATTTATAACCCCAAAGGGGCTTTTGCAGTATTTTTCCTTATATAGACCAGTGGAATTTCAGGTCGATGCCGATAAAAGTATGGTCAGAGCAAGGCCAGAGATTGTTAAAGATGGCCTTTTTTCTTATACTCCTAAAAATCCACCTCCCTATTTATTTGTTCCTATAAGACCAAAGGCATATTTTTCTGTTGAAAAAAGAGGTATTGGTCCACAGGGTAAGGTCTGGCTACCCCTTTTGGCGTCAAGGAGGCGGGCTAAAACTTATGGAAAAAGGTTTCATCAGTCTCCGTTAATTATTAAGGTTTTATCTGAGACAGCTCATAGCCTTGGTCATGCCTTTTATTATGCAGGTTCAGAGTTGTATCTTACAGATTCCTGGATAGAGCCAACTTTGCTTGAGATGCCTCGGGCTCCTGTGCGTAGGAAACAGGAAGAGTCTGTCGACAATGTGAGAAAACGCGGAAAAAGAGAAAAGAAGGATGGCGTTAACAAAAACAGATATGAAAAGTGCCAGGAATCTGAGGATGAAAAAACAATCTTACCAGGCACTTTTATGCCTTCGATAGAGGCGTTTGAAAACTTTTACAGGGAAAAGGAAAGGCGTGCGCGTAAAAGAGCAAAAAAGGCCAAAATTAAGAAGAAGAAAGGCAACAAAAGGTAATAATATCTTAGTCCAGATAACAGCTTTTGTTCTAACTATCCTCTTACTTACAACGGCAGCTTCGCCTACATGGGCACTTATGTCCGTTGCAGAGGAAAGGGTGCTTGGTCAAAAGCTTTTGAAGCAGGTCCTTTCGCAGGTTAGGCTTGTTGATGATCCTGAGATCGTTGATTTTGTCAGGGAAACTGGTGAGAGTATTCTTGAAGTCATTGGCAGAAAATACTTCAAATATAGATTTTTTGTCATAAAAGATCCTGCCTTGAATGCCTTTGCAATGCCAGGTGGCTTGGTATTTGTACATTCTGGATTGTTAGAAGCCATAGGCAGTCAAAATGAGCTTGCCTGTGTAATGGCCCATGAATTTGCTCACGTACAGGGGCGTCATGTTGCAAGACGTATGGACAACATGAAGTATGTAAGTATCGGCACAGCAGTAATGGCTATTGCCGGTCTTTTTTTGGGACGAGGAGAACTCGGATCGGCAATATTAACTGGCTCTATGGCAATGAATCAGGCTATAGCCTTGAAGTATAGTAGGGCAGATGAGCAAGAGGCAGATCGGCGTGCTTTTCAGTGGCTTTGTAAGGCTGGATGGGATCCACGAGGCTTGAAAACAACCTTGGAAAAGATGATGAAGAACAATTGGCTTGGTTCTCCCCATATTCCAAAATATCTTTCTACACATCCAGTTCCAGAAGAAAGACTTACCTATCTTGAGGATCTGTGGCGTAGTCATCCATGCTATCTCAAACACAAGGAAGATCCCTTCAGAGTAGAGCGTATTAAGGTAAAGATAAAAGTTATGTCTGCTGATCCAGCAGAACTTATTGCAAGATATGAACAGCTACTGAAAAAATCTCCACAAAACTTGAAATATCTATATGGTTATGCCCTTAGTCTTGATAGGGCCAGAAGATTTGATAAGGCCATTAAAACTTACGACAAGATTATAGCCCAAAATCCTAATAAAGATATTTTTCTACGCGATAAGGCAATAACCCTTTTTCATATGGGGCGTTACAAGGAGGCAGTAAAGATTCTTACGGCCTTTTTAAAGAAGCATCCAAGGGATATTACTACAATTTATTTCCTAGGTAGATCCTATCTCGAAGGTGGTGTGCCAGAAAAAGCCATTGTGTATTTTAAACGTCTTCTGCCAGATTGGGAAGAAAACACACCCTTCCTCTTCCAGCTTGGCCGCTGTTATGCCGGTCTTAAACAAGAGGGAGTTGCACATTACTACTTCTATAAATACTATGCCCTAATCGGTAAAATGGATGCTGCCCAGTATCATAGGAAACGCGCTCTGGCTCTATTGCCTAAGACCAGTCCGATTCTGAAAAAATTGAAGAATGAAAAAGAAGAGGCCAAGAGTTGATAGCGGGGATAGAGGCAGAAAAGCTACAGAAGACAATCTATTTTATCTTTGTTGCCATTGCCGTCTTTGCACTGGATCAAGTTACAAAAGAGGCCATTGTTGAACATTTTGCTCTCCATCAATCAAAAGAGATCATCCCTGGCCTTTTCCATTTGACCTATGTAAGAAATACAGGTGCAGCCTTTGGCATCCTTGCAGGAACAGAGACGTGGCGTCTTTATTTTTTCTTATTTGTTGGGGTAGTTGCCCTTATCAGTCTCTTTCACTTCTTTTATTCTAATTATCGTGATCCTCTTGTAGTGGTTGGTACAGCCATGGTTTGCGGTGGAGCTGCGGGTAACATTGCCGACCGAATACGGTTTGGATATGTGGTAGATTTTCTCGACTTTTTTATAGGCCGTTATCATTGGCCTGCCTTTAATGTGGCTGATAGTGCAATAACTGTTGGTGTTTTCTTTCTGATGCTTCATTTTCTTAAAAGAGACGACTCCTGATTATCTCATCCTTTCCCAATGAGATGTTTAAAAAAATTTTATTTGACATCTTGCATTTTGGAAAGCGATGCTTATATTAGCACTCGCAGTCAATGAGTGCTAATATGAAGGATGGCCATCCTTATCAATTTTAAAAAAATAAAAAAGGAGAAATAGCTATGAAGATACGTCCACTTCATGACAGGATTCTGGTTCAGCGCCTTGAAGAAGAGGAAAAAACAAAGGGTGGAATCATTATTCCTGATACCGCCAAGGAAAAGCCTATTGAGGGAAAGGTTGTTGCCGTAGGTAATGGTAAGCTTCTTGAGAATGGAGAAGTAAAGCCTCTTGAAGTTAAGGTTGGCGATAAGGTTCTATTTGGAAAATATGCAGGAACAGAAGTCAAGATTGGCGGCGAAGAATATCTGATCATGAGGGAAGACGACATTCTTGGAATAATTGAGGATTAAGCTCGATAATTTTTCTTTCCAAAACTGATGTTGGTGGAGTGTTCAGTTCACCTTGCTTGAAATTTCCCTAAAACACCAACAAAATTTATTAACTAACGGAGGATAAAAAACATGGCAGCAAAGGAGATTAAATATAGTGAATCCGCAAGGGCTTCGATTCTTGCAGGTGTAAATGCCCTGGCAA
Source organism: Deltaproteobacteria bacterium (assembly GCA_027068235.1). Lineage (GTDB taxonomy): Bacteria > Desulfobacterota > Dissulfuribacteria > Dissulfuribacterales > QOAL01 > JAADCZ01. The sequence goes on from JAMOUE010000222.1 coordinate 4,770, forward strand.
ATGCAGTCAAGGTAACCCTTGGCCCAAAGGGGCGTAATGTAATAATTGAGAAATCTTTTGGTTCTCCAGTCATTACTAAGGATGGTGTGACTGTAGCTAAAGAAATAGAGCTGGAAGATAAGTTTTCAAACATGGGTGCTCAGATGGTCAAAGAGGTAGCATCCAAAACAAGTGACGTAGCAGGTGATGGAACCACTACAGCAACCATCCTTGCTCAGGCTATCTATACTGAAGGTTCCAAGTTGGTGGCAGCAGGAGTAAATCCTATGGCCATCAAGCGTGGTATCGACAAGGCTGTTGATTCCGTTGTTGACAAGCTCAAATCCATAAGCAAGCCAACCAAGGATCAGAAGGAAATCGCACAGGTTGGTACCATTTCTGCGAACAATGATCCTACCATTGGAAATATTATTGCAGAGGCCATGGACAAGGTAGGTAAGGAAGGTGTTATCACCGTTGAAGAGTCCAAGTCCATGGATACCTATCTGGATGTAGTAGAAGGTATGCAGTTTGATAGGGGTTATCTGTCCCCATACTTTGTCACCGATCCTGAGAAGATGGAGTGCGTGCTTGAGGATCCATATATCCTGGTACACGAGAAGAAAATCAGCAATATGAAAGACCTTCTCCCAATCCTTGAGCAGATTGCCAAGATGGGACGTCCACTTCTCATTATTGCTGAGGATGTGGATGGTGAAGCACTGGCAACCTTGGTTGTGAACAAACTTAGGGGAACTCTTCAGGCATGTGCTGTAAAGGCCCCTGGTTTTGGTGACAGGAGAAAGGCAATGCTAGAAGATATTGCCATTCTCACTGGTGGCACCATGATCGCCGAAGATCTTGGAATCAAACTTGAGAACATAAGCCTCAACGACCTTGGTACTGCAAAGCGTGTCGTTGTTGACAAAGATACAACAACAATCGTTGATGGTGGCGGCTCCAAAGAGAAGATCGAGGGCCGTGTAAAGCAGATTCGTGCTCAGATCGAGGAGACCACCTCAGACTACGATCGTGAAAAGCTGCAGGAGCGTCTTGCAAAGCTCATTGGTGGCGTTGCAGTAATTCATGTCGGTGCTGCAACTGAGACCGAGATGAAGGAAAAGAAGGCAAGAGTTGAGGATGCGCTCAATGCAACTCGTGCGGCTGTTGAAGAGGGAATCGTACCTGGTGGTGGAACTGCACTCATCCGTTGTATTGATGCTCTTGATGGGGTCAAGGTGGATGATGATGACGAGAACCATGGTATCAATATAATCAGGCGTGCTCTTGAGGAGCCTCTGCGCCAGATTGCCTACAATGCTGGTCATGAGGGTTCCATCGTTGTTGAAAAGGTAAAGAGCATGAGCCAGAATGAAGGCTTCAATGCTGCTAAGGGTACCTACGAGGATCTTATGGAAGCTGGTATTATAGATCCTACTAAGGTAACAAGGAGCGCCCTCCAGAATGCAGCTAGTGTGTCTAGCTTACTGTTAACCACAGAGGCTATGGTGGCCGAGATTCCTAAGAAGGAAGAAGAAGGCGCCATGCCCGGTGGAATGGGAGGCGGAATGCCAGGCATGATGTAAGATGTAAAAACTTTCTTGCCAGCTATATAAGATAGGCTGGTAGAAGGTGTAGAAAGAGATAAAGTTAGAAGAAAGAAGGCCCTGCCGATTGTTCGGTACGGGCCTTTTTCATTTTTGCCATAAAGAGGCACCGCCGATATGTATGAAAAAGTCTTTTGCATCCTTATAATCATCATCATGTTGGCAAAAACCTTTGGCAGTGTAGTAATAGGCATAGAGGCCTTTAAAGTCGAGCTTGAACTTGATGTTTCTCCAGGTCTTCCAGGATTTAATGTGGTAGGCCTTGCAGAAAGCGCTGTCAGAGAAAGCAGGGAGCGTGTTAAGGCTGCAATCAAGAATTGTGGATATCCTTTTCCAACTCAAAAAATAACTGCAAATCTGGCGCCTGCTGACATAAAAAAGGAGGGAACAGGCCTTGATCTACCAATGGCTCTTGCCATTTTGGTGGTTTCAGGGGTGATTCCACAAGAGAAATTAAGTGGCTATTTGTTTTGCGGAGAGCTTTCTCTCGATGGTTCTGTACGGTCTGCAAGAGGAGTTCTACCCATAGCCATTGCTGCACAAAGGTGGGGATTTGGGCACTTGGTGGTTCCGGAATCAAATGGAGCCGAAGCCTCTGTAGTTGATGGAATCGAGATCCTCCCAACGTCACATCTAAGCCAGATTGTTTCCCATCTTAGAGGAGAGTGCAAGATTGCACGTTTGAAAACAGATCTGAAAGAGTTATTTGATGCTGGAGGTAATCTTGATGGAGACTTTAGTGATGTCTCTGGTCAGGAGTCTGCAAAGCGTGCCCTTGAGGTTGCAGCCGCAGGAGGACATAATGTGCTTATGACAGGTCCTCCAGGCTCTGGTAAGACCATGCTTGCCAGGAGGCTACCTTCTATTTTACCACCCATGACCTTTGATGAGGCCATAGAGACTACTGTAATCTACAGTGTGGCTGGACTTCTCAACAGTGACGCTCCTTTGATTGTCAGAAGGCCATTTTGTTCACCGCATCACACTATATCCGATGCTGGTATCATAGGAGGTGGAACCTATCCGCGTCCAGGTCAGGTGAGCCTTGCCCACAATGGTGTGCTTTTTCTGGATGAAATGCCAGAGTTTAAACGCAATGTCCTTGAAAGCTTACGCCAGCCTCTTGAGGATGGTTTCGTCACCATATCAAGGGCGGCAATAACTTTACGATTCCCCTCTCGCTTTACATTGGTTGCCGCTCAAAATCCTTGTCCTTGCGGATATTTTGGCCATGAACACAAGGTTTGCACCTGCTCGCCTTCTCAAATACACAGGTACAGGGCAAAGGTATCTGGTCCTCTTATGGATAGAATTGATATTCACTTGGATGTCCCAGCAGTACCCTATGATGAGTTAAGCAGTGCAAGAAGGGGTGAGCCTTCTGAGACAATCAAAGCACGAGTTATTGCAGCTAGAAAGATTCAGCAGCGGCGATTTAAAGACATGCCACTATTTTCAAATTCTCAGATGTCTGTTAAAGAAATCAGCAGATTTTGTGTGATTGATGAAAAATGTAGCAATTTTCTTGAAAATGTTTGTAAAAAGTTGAAACTAAGTGCAAGGGCCTATCACCGTATTTTGAAGATCGCACGGACCATAGCTGACTTAGATAATAAAGATGAAATAGAAACCGCACATGTTGCAGAGGCTGTGCAATACAGAGGCCTTGACAGAGAAGGGCCATTTTGAAACAAGCATCATAAGGACGGTTGCCCTCATAGGCACCATCCATCTTGATACAGATGCGGCTACACCTCTAATGACCCTTTTGGAACAGCTCGAACCCTCGTGTATAGCAGTAGAGATCAGTAGATTTTCTGTTGCCTTTCGTACGGAGCACCAGGAATTTTGGTTGAAAAAGTTTAATACGGCTCGGCAGAGCCTTCCCTCCTACAGGAGATACCACTTTCGCATGGAACTTTTGAAAAGGCAGTTAAACATGCCTTTTGAATGGCAAACTGCCTGCGCCTATGCTAACAGGTCTCAAATTCCATGTATTGCTATAGATTCCAGTGATATTGCCAGACAGGAGCTTCCTACTTGGGAGCAGGAGCTGATAAACGAGAATAATCTTTTACTCGCCACCTCAGAACCAGGTCAGCCTCTAACTGACTATTTTGCAAAGCATTACAGGCAGGCCCTTCGTTATCTTACAGGTAGATATGGTCATAATGACAGATTTCTTGGATTGGTTTTTGATGATCAGTGGTGTAAAAGAGAGGAAATTATTGCCAGTCGTCTTTTGAATCTTGCATCACAATATAGGGATGTGGCATACATAGGCGGTTGGATGCATCTTCTTCAGGAGCACAGTGTCTTTACCCTTGCCAATCTTGCAAGGGCGGCAATCAAAGAGAGGTTTCTTCTAACAGGACAGACAGTTCATAAACTTTAAAGGAGTCTAATAAATGCTTGACTTGAAATTTGTACGAGAGCATCTAGATCGTGTGAAAAATGCCTTGGAATTAAGAGGTAGCCAAGTTTCTCTGGATAGATTCTTGGAACTTGATGAGAAACGCAGAGAGTTGATTCAGAAGATAGAAGAGCTTCGTAACAGGCGCAATACTGTCTCGCAGCAGATAGGTAAGATAAAAAAGGAAGGGGGAGACGCCTCCAGCCTCATTGCTGAGATGAA
>JAMOUE010000223.1 GCA_027068235.1 Deltaproteobacteria bacterium
TTCGCTTTATATGCCCAGAAGTGATAAGAGGATTTATCACCCTAACAAACGAGAAAATCGCACCCAAGGCCCCTGAGGTATTAAGATCGTCCAAGATGGCTTCAAAAAACTGTTTGTGAAGCAACTCAACCTGATTTTCTACATCTGAAGCCACAGCGGCATTGGGCTCTAGCAACAAACAACTTTTCAAGTCTTCTTTGAATGAGTCCAGACGAAAAAGGGCCTTACAAGACTCTCTTAGATTTTTAACAGAAAAGTTTATGGCCTTTCTATAATGACTTCTAAGGAGATAGAACCTTACTGATCTGCCAGAAAACCCCTGATCGAACAGCTCTCTAACTGTGATCCTTTGACTGCTATCACCAGACATCTTTTTGCCCTTAAAAAGCACCATTTCACTATGGAGCCAAAATCTAGCCATCTCTCTGCCGGTGAGCGCCTTGGCAATAGCGACCTCATTTTCATGATGCGGAAAAAGAAGATTCGTGCCACAGGTGTGTATATCAAAAAATTCTCCAAGGTATTTTCTTGACATTGCAGCACATTCTATATGCCATCCTGGTCTGGCCATTCCCCAAGGGGTTTCATATCCAATTCCTGCCTTTAATTCTTGAAGGTTTACCCTTTTGAAAAGTGTGAAGTCCAAAGGGCTATCCTTTTCATATTCATCAAGATCAACAGTACGTCCTACATCGATGGAGTCTAGATTTACACCTGAAAGAGAGCCATAACCATGTAGTTTTGAGACGTCAAAGTAAACAGAGCCATGACGTTGATAGGCATACCCTCCCTTCATAAGCTCTATTGTCATGTCTATCATCTCAGTTATGTGCTCACTTGCTAAGGGATAGGCAGAGGCCTTTTTAACATTGAGCTTTTCAATATCCTCGAAGAAGGCTTGGGTGTAATGAGAGGTCATCTTCTTGAGGTCTACGCCTCTAGCAAAGGCGCTGTTAATCGTCCTATCATCTATATCTGTCACATTCATGATATGCTTGACCTGGTAGCCAAGATAATCGAGGGTTCGCCTTAAAAGGTCTGCAGTTAGGACCCTGCGTGCCATGGAAAGGTCCATGTATTCGCATGCAGTGGGGCCACAAGAGTATATGCCCACTTTTTCTTGTTCTATTGACTTGAAGACTTCCTTCTTATGGCTATTACTAGTGAAAAGACGGAGTGTGTCGGAAGGATCTTGTTTTTCTATCTCACATGGAAAAAGTTGAGTGCTCAGATAGCGTTCCCCACCATCTGGAAGTATGGCAACTATGGTCTTGGCATCCACTTCCTCTGCTACCTTTAGAGCAGTTGCTACTGCTGCCCCAGAACTCATACCCACAAAGATTCCCTCTTCTTTTGCAAGCCTCCTTGCCATTTCAAATGCCTCATTATCATGGCAGTGCACGATCTTCCAAGGGACCTTTTTGTCAAAAATGCCGGGCTTGTATGACTCTTTCATATTTTTTAGTCCCTGAATGCCATGTCCAAGATAAGGCTCTACACCAATGACCTTCACCTGCGGAGCATCTTCATGGAACCTTCTAGCTATACCCATTAGTGTGCCTGTAGTGCCCATAGTAGCGATTACTACGTCAAGCTCTCCCTTTGTTTGCTCTAATATCTCTGGCGCTGTGGTCTTATAATGGGTCTTCCAATTGTCTGGATTGTTGAATTGGTCAGTAAGAAAATATTTGTCAGGGGCTTCTCTGAATAATTTATATACAGCTTCTATTGCTCCATCTGTTCCAAGATTGGCAGGTGTTAACAAGATCTCGGCCCCATATGCCTTCATTATCTTTCTTCTTTCAAGACTAGCAGCCTCACTCATAGCTATAAGACATCTGTAACCCTTAACTGCACATACAAGTGCCAAGCCTATTCCAGTATTTCCGCTACTAGCCTCAAGAACGATCTTGTCTTTGGTGAGCTCTCCCCTTCTCTCTGCAGATTCGATCATGTTCAGGGCAATCCTGTCTTTAATGGAGCCTCCAGGATTAAATGATTCTAGCTTGACCAAAATACGCACTTTTTTACCTGAAGTAATTCTTTTGAGCTCCACTAAAGGTGTATTGCCAATAAGACCAAGGATATTAGTGTACTCGGATTTCATAGCAGTAATAGACGCCTCTTGGATAAATTAAAATGTAAGATCTGGAACAATAAAGCCCAGCCGCAACGTCCAGTCAACAATACATATTTTTCAATGTCATAGCTAACTTGAACAGAGCTATCCTGTAGAGATTAGAGATATCTTGCTATGGTGTTGATATCCCTTATGTAAAGGATATTTAACCCTATTTTTTCTAATGTTTTTATGAAAGATGGAAGGCGCGAAAAGATGGAAGAGTGTTTTTTATGAGTAAAAACCAAAGTAAATAGTATGTTATCTTTTTTATCTTTTAGAAAAGTGGCTAGATTTGCCTGCTCTAAAAAGGTTACCTGTGAATCAGGGCATATATTCTCAAGCCTCTTTTTTAGACCCTCCTGCTCTTCCCTTTCGAGGTCGCAAACATAGGATATAAAATCTTTTTTATCTTTAAAGGAAGCAAGAGTATCTACTTCACCATAGTGGGTAAGCGAGCAATTTATTAAAAAGATTATTTCTAACTCAACACCGAGCCCTTTGGCCAATTTGTTTGCAAGTTGAAGTAGAGACTCCTCTTTTTGGGCCAATGAAGGGCTTGGTAGTACTATTAAGATTTGCCCGTATGCAAAGCGGGACACTACTAGCGGAGAATCTTTGCAAGAATAACCAGAAAGATCCCCATTACTATTACGGCAATGTCCTGTTTACGTGATTTTGAAAGGTTTCTAAACCATTCTAACATTGTTGTTCTCCTCAAAAATCATTAATCCATAAATGTCAAAACAACCATCAAGGCAAGTGCGGCTTTGGCTCCTGCCACAAGAAAACCCATCAAAAATCCTGAAAGTCCGGCTGCCTTCAAATCGGCAAGTCTTGTAGTTAGCCCTATACTGGCAAAGCCGAGTAAAAAGCACCACTCCATAAAGGTCTTGGCCAGTTTGATTTCTGGCTTACTCAAAAAACCCATTGTGTTGAAGGCTACGACTGCAAGAAAGCCAAGGACAAATATAGGGAATTTGTCAACAATCATCTGCCACTTATTGATCTTTATTGCCTCACCACCTTCAGAAGCCTCTCTGCTTGCCGCCATGATTGCCAGCATTAATACAACAAACGGTAAAAATATGACCCTTCCAATATTGTATATTCCTGCCACCAAACCAGCTGCATCGCTGTAACCAAAACCTGCTGCAAGAACCTGTGCAGAGTTAACGATACCTACACCACAAAAGGCACCGTATTGCGTGTCACTAAGATGGAGGATACGGCCAATGGGTGGAAAAACGAGAAGAGCAAGAAGTCCAAACATTAGCACAACAGCTATGGAATATGCCATGTCACGGTTTTTGGCCCTAACAGCAGGAGCAATTGCAATGGTTGCCGAAACACCGCAAACAGAAAGGCCAGAGGCAAGACATGCAGCTAGAGGAGTTGGGACATTAAGCTTTTTCCCAACCCACATCATGATAATTGCTGTTCCAAAAAGAAACACAGCAATATAAAACAACGCAGGGCCACCTACCTTTACCAAACCCATCATGGAGTATTTGGCCCCCATAACAACAATTCCTGTTTTGGTAAGGATTGTCGAAAATCTTAGGCCAGGGGCAAAGGTCTTGCTAACGCCTATGGTGTTTTTTATTAAAATTCCAAATAAGATGGCGAGAATAAAATCTTTTAACTCTAGATATGTCTTAAAAAGCGGATATTTTTGTAGGATAGGTGCAATGAAATAGGCTGCCAATGCAACTCCAACAACTAGAGCAGCACCAGGCAAACTGTCCACAACTTCTTGAGCCAACCCCTTTTTTTCTGACTCTACCATCTCGATCCTCCTAAGGTTTTGGTCTTGATCGTAAGACGTGATACCATAGCCTATCTGTCTACTTGGCGACCTTATGGTCGTAAGAAGCTACCTCTAAAACTCGTCACCATTTTAAGAGATAACCTAAGGCCTTAAATTTTATTGTTTAATTTTGAAACAAGTTTGATTAAAAACAATTCTTTATGAATTTTCAAGGGGTTCTTAGCAGGAGTTAACCCATTTTTTAAAAGGCCACAAAGAAAAGGCGTGGTTGGAAAGGGTAGTTTTTAAGTTCTCTTCAGCAGAGAGCAGAAATCTGCCAGTATCATTTCGTGCGAAGATAAGAAATCCACTTCACCCTAGAAATGATAGGTGAAAGAGACCAAAATGCTTTTTCTTTTTATCCCTTTATCAAGCTTTTTAAGAGCTTACTCTTGCTTGGATGTCTTAGTTTTTTGAGGGCCTTGGCTTCTATTTGGCGTATTCTCTCTCTGGTTACGGCAAAATCCCTACCAACTTCTTCTAAGGTCTTATCAGAATCCTCTCCAATGCCAAATCTCATTCTCAGTATCTTTTCTTCCCTAGGAGTTAAGGTGGAAAGGGCAAGACGCACCTGTTTTGTAAGGTTTACCAAGATGGCGTGTTCATCTGGTGGTAGAGCATTTTGATCTTCTATAAGATCCATAAGTTCGCATCCTTCTTCCTCACCAACTGGACTTTCAAGGGAAAGGGGTTGATTGATTAGACGCAGTATATTTATAAGCTTTTTTTCTGGAATCTTCATTATGGCGGCAAGCTCTGCATGTGTAGGCTCACGACCTTCCTCAGCTATAAAAGCCTTGGTAATCTTTGCAATGCTGTTCAGCGTCTCAACAGTGTGTACAGGTATCCTAATCGTCCTAGACTGATCTGCAATTGCCCTAGTGATTGCCTGCCTAATCCACCACGTAGCATATGTGCTGAATTTATACCCCTTTTTGTATTCAAATTTCTCAACTGCCTTGATAAGCCCTATGTTGCCCTCTTGTATAAGATCCAGCAGATGGAGGCCTTTATTAACATGCCTCTTAGCAATGCTGACTACAAGGCGTAGATTCGCCTTTACCAGTTTATCCCTGGCATAGTTTGTTTGTTGAACCGCATTATAATAACTGCTGACTATTTCATGCAGGGCCTCTTCAGAAAGCCCAGTAGAGTCAAATAAGTTTTGTGTGGATTCTTTTGCACAGTTTCTTACAAACTGTTCGAAACTAGCTCTTACCACCTGTAAAAAGGTCTTTTCTATCCTGCCTTTTCCAATAATTTCAATAAGTTCAGTTGGTATATCCCTAATGGCTTCTGTTAATTCTTGAACTTTTTCAATATCATCCGAAACCTCTGAAAGCTTCTCCAGAAGCCTTTTGCGCTTTTTTTCTACTCTATAGATCTTTTTTAACAGCTTCTTGGTGGTTTTGTAGCCGGCAAACCTTTCCTCTTGGACTGTGCGCTCAGATGGCTCAATCGTTGGGATGTCATTACCCTTTGACAATTTGGAGATGATATCATCCACAACTTGAGGAATGTGCATGGCACAAAATACATATTTTCTCTCGCTCTCTTCAAGAAGACGCGCTATTTCTGCCTCTTCTTTTCGATTGAGCACCTTGCCGGAACTCATCTCCTTCAGATAGAGCCTGACAGGATCTGTAATCGTCTTGGATGAAAGCTCTCCATCACTGTTTTGACCGTTAAGACTCTCATGAAGTTTTTCAGGATCTGGTAAGATCATAGAGTCATGGTCAAAACTGAGATCGGATGGTTGGCGAATACATTCACTGTCTTGCTCCATCTCAAGCCTTTCGGTATCAATGTTCTTGTCAAAAAGTTTTGGTTTCCTTTTGTCTAGGGACATTATCCCCTCCCTGCGTAACACCTTGAAGCCTTGGAAAAATTTCGTTCCAGGGTTTCCAAATTATCTTAGACTTTGAAGTTGTCTGAGTAACTCATTACTATCCTCATCTTCTCCCTGTTCCCTTAATTGTTGTAATATTTGCAATCTAAGTGCCTTTTTTTTCCGGTTAAGACAATAGATCTCAAGATCTCTTAACATGGATTCAAGATCTGTGCACGGAGGAAAGGCCGATGTAAGCCTCATAGCCACTGAACGCAAAGCTGGATTGTGTTCAAGCCGTTTGTATAACTCTGAAAGGTTTACATTTCCTGTCATAGAATGAAGGTGCATGATTGCTGACCAAAGTTCTGAAAGCACATTATCTTCTAACCATAATTCCGGTGTGTACTCTATGAATCTCTCTATATATTGAGGGTAGCTCAAAAGGAAACCAAGAATCTTTTCATCAGCCTTGTTTCCTATCCTAATAAGTGTTGAAGAATCGTTTCCCGTTTTCTTTTGCTCTTTATCCTTTGAAACGGTTCTAAGGGCAATGGGCCTGCGTGACTTTTCCTGCAGGTTCTGCCACAGGCTTTCTTCCCTGACACCTAGTTTCTGAGCTATATGTCCAACCAATAGGGACTTACGAACCGGATCTTTAATGGTGGCAATGGCCTCCAAGGCAGATTCTATTGTCTTTAATTTGCCTTCCGTATCGGTACCAAAGTGTTTTTTACCTGTCTCTATCAAAAAATCTATGCCTGAAAGGGCGTTTTCGAGTCTTTCATAAAGTGCCTGCTGTCCCTGCTTTCTAACAAAGCTGTCAGGGTCTTCCCCTTCTGGCAGTACCAGCACTTTTGGTCTTATTCCCAACTTATAACATATTGGCAGTGCCCTTGATGCAGCCTTCAGACCTGCCTCGTCTGCATCAAACAGGAGAATCCAGTCCTTGGTCACGCCTTTCATTCTTCTGGCATGGTCTTCAGTAAGGGCTGTGCCTAGGGTTGCAACAGCCTCTCTAACCCCAAACTGCCATAAACTCACCACATCCATGTAACCTTCTACCAAAAATCCCTGACCAGCCTTCCTTATGGAAGACTTGTTTTGAAACAGGCCAAAGAGCACTTTGCCTTTATGATAAATAGGAGATTCTGGAGAGTTTATGTATTTGGGCTGCTCTTCTTGGCCAGGCAGTCCGATTGTACGACCTCCAAAGGCAACGATATCACCCCTATGATCCTTTATTGGAAATATAATCCTGCCCCGGAACCTATCGTACCAGCCGCTTGTATTGGTCCGTTTTATTATAAGGCCTGCTTTTTCAGCAAGTTCTAGGCTGTATCCTTTTTCTTCCAAATATCGTATAAGACCGTCCCATTCATCTTCTGCCCAACCAAGGTTAAAACCATCTATGGTATCTTGATCCAGCCCCCTACCCTCCAAATAGTCTCTGGCTGCCTGGGCAGAACGGGAAGATCGTAAAAGATCAGCATAATACTCAGAAGCAGCCGTATTAATCTCTACTAGCTGCTGGCCAATTTCCTTTTGCTGCTTTTCTTTTTGTGAAATCGGCCTTTTAGGTATAGTGATACCGTAACGTTGAGCAATCTGGGTAACAGCCTCTGTGAATGAAAGGCCCTGCATCTTCATTAGGAACTTAAATACGTTCCCACCTTCACCACACCCAAAGCAATAAAATATCTGTTTTTCTTCGTTGACAGTAAAAGACGGATCTTTATCAGAATGAAACGGGCAAAGCCCTACCCAATTCTTCCCCCGTTTCTTAAGAGGTACAAATTCCTGCACAATCTGCCTTATATCAGCAGTTTCCCTGATGGTTTGAAGGATATCTTCTGGAATATAAGGCATTACCCTTGTCTTTTAGATAAAATTTTAAATACTGTTTATCATCGTGGCGATTTCTGAAGGAATCTTGGTCAATTTCCCATTTGTATCTGCAGCAGCATGTTTGGTGCTGCCAGAGACAAGTAGCTGATCGTCCCTTGTAATCTCATAGTAAAAGCTCAAGGTAACCTTTGAAATATTACTCAGGGCAGTATTTATGGTTAACAAGTCATCATAGCCAGCCGGGGCCTTGTAACGTATGTGGGCCTCTACCACTGGAAAGAGTACACCAGACAACTCTAGATCTCGATAGGGCCTTCCAAGTATGTTGCGCATCCATTCAGTGCGTCCAATCTCAAAAAGCCTTAGATAGTTGGCATAGTACACAACTCCTGCCCGGTCAGTGTCTCCATATATGACCCTATACGATACAGGCTGCCCCCACTTGAGTTCTTCTACCCTGTTCATGCCCTTCCTACTTGGTCATTTCTTTTTCTTTGGATCAAGCTCTACATACCTTGGTTGAGCACCAATAAAATGAGGAAACAGTTCATGACCATTTTGGAAAACAACCCCTGAACGCTCAGCCCATTCCTCATCAAAACATACGTCAGGATTATCTTTTACATCAAGGGCATCATAGATGACAAAAGGCACTGGCCCCCTAGCATGGGTCTTTATGGAAACTGGCGTATAATGGTCGGTCACAACCATCAACCTAAAGGTACAGTCCATATTTTTGAGACCATCAAAAACCGTTCCAACTACCTCTTTGTCAAAACGTTCAATGGCCTTGATCTTTTCGTGAATGTCTCCCATATGACCAGCCTCGTCTGGGGCCTCTACGTGTACAACGACTATGTCTTTTTTCTTTAACTCCTCAAGGGCAGCCTGGGCCTTTGCATTAAAATCTGTATCTAGAAAACCTGTGGCACCTTTTACTTTTGGTGTATCAAGCCCAGCCCATTTGCCAAGTCCCTTGATAAGATCTACTGCAGCAATCACAGAGCCTTCTAAGTCGTACTGTTGAGGTATAGTCGCCATTACAGGCTTTCTACCCTGCCCCCAAGGCCAGATGGCATTGGCTGGCCGCTTCCCCTGTTCAATGCGTTTTAGATTAATTGGATGTCTATGAAAGAGATTTATTGCCTTTTTCAACACTTCATAAAGCAAAGGTTCCTCTTCGTAAACCCTCCAGGCCTCGGTTACGTCATGGCCAGTATAGTCATGTGGAGGAACAGTGGCTAAACCTTCGGGGCCACCACGCCAAAGAAGCAGATGCCTGTAACTAATACCAGGGAAAAGCTCGAAGGAACGACTCTTTACTATAT
>JAMOUE010000224.1 GCA_027068235.1 Deltaproteobacteria bacterium
TATTTGTTTTTAGTGCGAATCCAGGCCAGGCACCTCAACCTCTTTCTCAGGTGGCGTCAGGTGGAGAGCTTTCAAGAATCCTTTTGGCAATAAAAGTGGTTATGGGTGGGTTGGCAGGTAGCGAGACTCTGATCTTTGACGAGATAGACTCTGGACTTGGAGGAGAGGTTGCAGAAAAGGTTGGCAAAAAACTTAAGGCTATTGCAAATAAGGCTCAAGTCATTGCCATAACTCATTTTCCTCAGATAGCATCCCTTGCCCATTGCCATATAGTCGTTGAAAAGGAACAATCGGAATCACATACTGTTTCTAAGATGTATCCTATTGAAGGCCAGAAAAGAGTAATAGAAATAGCGAGGATGTTAGGTGGAGACGGCGCAAAGGCAAAAGAATACGCCAAAGAGTTGCTTGGTCCTGTTTTCAGGGGGGCTTGACAGTATACTTGCCTGCAAGGTTCTTCAGGAACAGGGCATTAAGGTAACTGCAATAAAGTGTATAACCCCCTTTTTTTCCTATGAGTTAAAGGACGATGAAAGGGCAAGGGAATATAAAGAGGTTATTCGCAACAAGTATGGTATAGATGTGGAGGTTGTCGATATAACCCCTGAATATCTTTCCATGATCACAGATCCTCCCCATGGTTATGGTCGTTACTTAAATCCGTGTATCGATTGCAAGATTCTTATGGTGAAAAAGGCCATGTCCCTCATGGACAGATATGGGGCCTCTTTTTTGGCAACAGGCGAGGTGCTTGGTCAAAGGCCTATGTCTCAGCGTCGGGATACCCTTCGGATAATTGAAAGAGACAGTGGGGCAGATGGGCTTTTACTACGTCCGCTGAGTGCCCGTTTTTTAAAGCCAACTAGTGCGGAGGAGTCTGGTGTTGTAGATCGCTCCATGCTTCCTGAAATTTCAGGGCGTTCGAGAAAGGAGCAGATAAGGCTTGCCGAACATTATGGAATAAAGGATTATCCCGCCCCTGCAGGTGGTTGTGTATTGGCAGATCCAATCCTTTCAAAACGTTTCAAAAGGATATTTTATACTTGGCCCGATTTTGGTCCGGAAGATTGCGTACTTGGTCAGGTTGGTCGCCATTTTATGTTGCCAGGTGGAAGTTGGCTGGTGGTAGGGCGAAATAGGGCTGAAAATCAAGCTCTTGCAACCTTGATAGGTGAGAATGACTATGTTTTGAAGGTACTCGATTGTCCGGGCCCTCTGTGTATTGCCAGAAGGGTGAAAGACAAGTCGGATTTGGTTGTTGCTGCATCAATTTGTGCCCGTTATGCCAAAGTCAAGTCGCTTCCTGTAACAATTGGCGTAGGTTTAAGGGATGAAAAAGGGCAAAACCTAGTAATAGATGCCATTCCAGAAGATAACAAAATCCATTCCTATATGTTTTGAAGTTGATGTTTAGTTGTTGCTGCTATCACTGCTAGCAAAGCCAGGCAATCACCCTTCAAAAATTATCAGCGCTGCTGAACCGACTTGCGATTACACAGTTATATCTTCATAAAAAGTGTCTCTATTAACAAAGGACTTTCTTGACATTAGAGAGACTAAAAGGCATCCTACAGGTCTATTTTGTGGCTTAAAACTTGAGAGAGGAGATACCTTGGTACGATGCTTGAGATAATAAGGAAAAATGCAGCTTCTTGGCTCATGAAATTTATACTTGGAGCCATTGTTGTAGTTTTCATCTTTTGGGGTGTAGGAACCTTTAGGTCCCAGCGGCTAGATGTAATGGCAAAGGTCAATGGAGAAAAGATCCTGGTGGAGGACTATCAGAAGGCTTACAATATGACCGTAGAGCGGTTGCGGCGCATGTATGGTGGCAGCCTGCCAGATGCCCTTTTCAAACAGCTAAATCTTAGACAGCAGGTGCTGGATCAACTCATAGATGAGGCATTAATACGTCAAGAGGCCGATAGGCTTGGTCTTACTGTTACGGATAAGGAGATACAACAAGTTATCCTTAACATTCCCGCCTTCAAGAGGAACGGCATGTTTGACCCACGCCTTTATCAGGCCGCTCTTAGAAATGCTGGCCTAAAACCCGCCGATTTTGAACATCAACTTCGTCAAGAGATGATAACCAAAAAGCTCCAAACGGTCATGGCTGCAGGGCTTTATTGTCCAGATTCCGAGGCCCTTTCATATTTTAAATACAATAATGCGGAAATAAATGTGGAATACCTAAAGGTTAATAGCTCAGAGTGTGTTTCTGCAGTCAATGCCACAGAGGAAGAATTAAAAAAGTGGTACGAATCCCATA
>JAMOUE010000225.1 GCA_027068235.1 Deltaproteobacteria bacterium
CAGCCCATAACGGCAAGCTTCATAGGCTTTGCTATATTCCGTGCCCGTTTCTCCACTTCTTCAGCAATGGAAAAAAGATCTATCTCACACCTTCCACAAGTTGGACACGAAATTATTTCAGGGCCTCGTTGGCGCAATTTGACAGCCTTTAATATCTCATATGCCACATGGATCTCTTCTACTGGATCTCGAGTTAAAGAGACCCTCATAGTGTCCCCTATTCCCTCCATCAAGAGTGTTCCCAAGGCAACAGAACTTTTCACCGTACCTGCAATAAGCCCGCCTGCCTCTGTAACGCCTAGATGGAGGGGGAAGTCTGTCTTTTCAGAAAGAAGTCTGTAGGCATCCACCGTTGTAAGCACATCAGACGATTTAATGGATATCTTTATTTCATAAAACCCCATGTCTGTAACAAGCTCTATGTTTCTAAGAGCACTCTCCACAAGGGCCTCAGGCACAGGATGACCATACTTTGCCCGTATATCCTTTTCCAACGATCCTGAATTTACTCCAATTCTGATGGGAACCTCATGCTCTTTGGCCTTGTCTACCACCTTTTTGAGCTTACTAAGACCACCTATGTTCCCAGGATTGATCCTTATTCCTTTGGCTCCAGACTCCATGGACGCCACAGCCAAACGCCAGTCAAAGTGTATATCTGCAATCAGCGGTATAGAAATTGCTTTAACTATCTCAGAAATTGCCTGTGCAGCCTTCATATCAGGGACTGCAACACGTATAATTTCACATCCGGCCTGTTCAAGCCTCTTGATCTGGCTGACAGTAGCCTGCACGTCCCTGGTATCGGTATTGCACATTGACTGGACAACGACTGGATTATCGCCACCGATGGCAACATCGCCCACAAAGATGGTCCTGGTTGGCCTTTTATTGGTTTTGTTTGATTGATTAGTTGATTTCATGGCTGCATGATAATTAGAGAGCAAAATTTGGGCAAGTACTTAACCTTTAAGCATAAAAAACTACGGTGTATTTTTTTCCCTATAAAACTGGGTAAAATTTGCCATTATTTGTTGACATAACCAGAAAATCTTATATACGATTAAAATAAAGGAGACTGACTATGAAAGTCGAAAATCCCTTTGGTTCTTTGATTAATCAGGTTGAGGCCAAAAAAACTACTACCCAAAAGGCCGATGGAACCAGAGCAAGTTTTTCTGAGATTTTAGAAGGGGCCAAAGCTACCAAGGCTCACGAAACAAAACCTCTAAGTGCTCCTGGAGAGCTTACTAGCCCAATGGGGCTTAGCGATGTTCAGAAAAATGCCATTTCTAGGAGTGAAGAAACTCTGACCATTCTTAACCATCTGGCCGGACTCCTAGAAAAAGATCCTAATTCATCGTCAATGCAGTCTCTTGTTGGGGCACTTGATTCAAGCTCCAACGAACTTATGGCTCTCGATTCGAAGCTGGATCCCAATGATCCACTCAGAAATACAATAAATGAGATTAATATTCTTTCTGTGGTAGAAAAGATTAAGATAACGCGAGGAGACTATACGTAATCATGTCCAAAGACGAGGCAAATGCCAAAAGGGTCGTTCTTGTTGTAGAAGACGATGCCGAAGTAAGAAGTATGTTAAAAGATTACCTCTCCTTCCTGGGCTATGAAACAGTGACCGCAGCCGATGGTCTAGAAGGCTTAAACAGGATAAAGGAACGCCCTTATGACCTTGTCATTACAGATATTGCAATGCCATACGTCAGTGGCATAGGTATCATATCCATACTCAAGAAGGAACATCCTGAGATTCCCGTAATCGCCATTACTGGATATGGCTACCATGCGGAAGAACTTGCCCAGGAAAAAAACGCCGACTACATCATGGGTAAACCCTTTGATGTCCAAAAACTCAAGGAGGCAATAGAAAAACTTATTGCTGCAAAGTGAGACACTGACAATCTCTTAATACAAAAAGAAGACCCTTTTTAAATATTAAAAGATTCCTTCAACTGAGGAATAAATACTTCTGTTCTTGGAAGTATTTTTCTTACAGTTGAAGCCAAGGCCGTTTGGGCCTTTGGCTCTCCATGCACTACGAATAGTTTTTTGGGTCTTGCCTTTTTGACATAGTTAAGAAGGTTTGTTCTGTCAGCGTGGGCAGAAAAGCCATTAATTGTATAAATTCGTGCTCTCACAGCTATAGGTTCGCCCCAGATTCTAACCTCTTTAGCTCCCTCAATAAGTCTCCTGCCAAGAGTGCCTTCTGCCTGAAAGCCAATTACAATAAGTGTGGTATTTTCTCTCCA
>JAMOUE010000226.1 GCA_027068235.1 Deltaproteobacteria bacterium
TTTTATGGCTTTTTCATCTACAAGGCCTGCCTCAAGGAGAAGGGTTGCAAGAAGGGTTGCACCATCTTTTTCCTGGCCTTTTTTCCTGTCTGAGCAGACCATTTCCACAAAAAGGCCAATATCCACACCGCCAAAACAGATCCCAAGGCATCTTCCGCAGCCAACACAGCTTGGACGCTTGAATTCAACATAGTCATAGTAGAGTTTGTGGAGAAATCTGCGCTTTAGCCTGTCTTTCTTGGGATTTATTGGGTTTGCCCCTCCTGCCATTTCCGTAAAGCCTAGATGAGTGCAAGAATCCCAAGTGCGGATTCTTTGCCCCTTGTCCTTTGAGATTGGCCTGTCAAATATGGTGAAACAAGTGCACGTGGGGCAGATGTAGGCACAGCCTCCGCATCCGTCACACCTTTTTGCAAGGTGCTCCCAGATGGACGGATCAACCCCTTCATCCTTTATCCTGTTAAAGGCGCTATCCACATGAACCTGCCTTGTAAAGCCTGAGCGGGCCTCAAGCACCAACTGGTATCTAAGCCTTTCGTCCTCCTCTGAAACAGGAAGAAAAAACTGAGGCCACTTTTCAATAAGGGAATCTCCACGTGCCCTGCCCGATTCCACAAAATAGCGGTCTCCAAGATCAGTCAGTTGAAGATCAAAGCCAAACTCAAGAAAGGGCCCTGCCTTTGTAGCATTGCAAAAACAGTTTTCCCACGGCTTATTGCATCCTATTCCTATGATTATGGTCTTTTCTCTTTTGTGCATATAATGGATATCCTTTGGCCCTCGCATGAAGATGACATCCATGTAGAGTATGGCTGATATGTCACAAGAGCGTAGGCCAAAAAGCACCATTGGCCTGCCATCCTTTTCAGGGCTGAATTTATACCCATTTGAACAGTCGTAATTGTATAGACACTGGCTTTGCGGGAAGAGAAAGGCCTTGGCCGATTCCTGGGGCTGGGTTGAAAGATCTATCTCCTGATGATCAAGAGAGCGAATCTTCTGATAAAAAACATCTCCAAGCTCGTTTCTTACAGGTGCAATAAGATCCGAGCCCTTTGAAAGCTTTCTCAAAAATGGTTTTAGATGATCTTTTTTTATTATCTTTTTTTTGAGCATAGGGTTTATATCTCCAAAACAAAGGCCACCAACGACCTGACTAGCTTGTGCCTAGAATTTTAAAAAGCTATTTAGGAAACAGGCTCTATTGCAACAGCGCACACCTTGTATTCAGGGCACTTGGCCACAGGGTCTCTTTCCGGATTTGTAAGGCGGTTTACAGGAGATTCCACAAAGTGAAAGGACGTATAAACTACTCCCTCAGGAACCCTGTTGGTGGCCTTGGTACGCACTGTTATCTCTCCGCGCCTTGATCTAAGTTTGACCATCTGGCCGTTTCTTATGGAGTTTTTCTCTGCATCCTTTGGATTCATCTCTAAAAAGGCCTCCTTTTCCTCACGGGAAAGTATCTCTGAGGCCCTTGTCATGCCTCCTGTGTGGTAGTGGTGGTATGTTCTTCCAGTAATGAGAAGGAACGGATAGTCGCTATCAGGAAGCTCCTTTGGCGGCAGATGGCTTGCCGGAACAAAAAGCCCCCTTCCCCTTGCAAAGGAGTATTTGTGAAGATATGGGGTGCCAGGATGGGCCCTGTCTGGACATGGCCACTGGATTCCCCAGGTGTGTTCCAATCTATCATGAAAGATGCCTCCGTAAATTGGGGTCAAAAGGGCGATCTCTTCCATCACCTCTGATGGTTCCTCATAGTCCATCGGATAATCCATACGGTTTGAGATGGCCATGATGATCTCCATATCCGTTCGGCACTCTCCAACTGGCTCAATGGCCTTTCGCATGAGCTGAACCCTACGTTCAGAGTTTGTAAGGGTGCCTGTTTTCTCTGCAAAGGATGCAGCAGGAAAGACTACGTCTGCAAGTTGCGCTGTTTCTGTAAGAAAGATGTCTGAAACGGCAAGAAAATCAAGTGAGCCTAGATTTTTTTCAACCCTTGATGCATCAGGATCGCTTAGCACAGGGTTTTCACCCATAATGAACATTGCCCTTATTCCATTTTTTACACCCTCATGGGTCATGTCCATGACAGTAAGGCCAGGGGCCTCAGGAAGCTTGGTCCTCCAGGCCCTTGAAAATTTCTCCCTTATGGCCTCATCTGACACAGACTGATACCCTGGAAAGACCCCAGGAAGTGCCCCCATGTCACAGGCCCCCTGGACATTGCTCTGGCCTCTCAAGGGGTTTACACCAGTGTAATCCTGCTCCACATGGCCTGTAATCATTGCAAGGTTTGCGATTGATTCCACATTTGCAGTTCCGCACACATGCTGAGTTATGCCAAGGCAGTAACAGATCACTGCCTTTTGGGCACTTGCATAAAGACGAGCTGCCCTTTCAATTAAAGATGGCTCAATGCCCGTTATCTCAACAAGGGCCTCAAAATCCTGGGCAAAAAGGGTATTTCGCAAGGAGTTGAAGTTTTCTGTCCGCATCTCTATGAAGGCATCATCTATTAATCCCTCTCTTAAAATCACCCTCATCATGGCGTTTAGAAGGGGAATGTCAGTGCCAGGGTTGAGCCTTAGATGTATGTGGGCAAACTCTGAAAGGACGGTGTTTCTAGGATCTGCCACTATCAAAGTTGCTCCATTGTCAACAGCCTTTATTATCCTTCTTGCAATTTGGGGATGAGCCTCTGTGGTATTTGAGCCTATTACGAAGATGACCTCGCTTCCAGAGATCTCTTCAATGGAGTTTGTCATTGCGCCGCTTCCAAAGGTTGTGGCAAGACCTGCCACAGTTGGCGCATGTCAGAGCCTTGCACAATGATCTATGTTGTTGGTCTTTAAAACAGCTCGTGCAAGTTTTTGAAGAAGATAATTCTCTTCATTGGTGCACTTTGCAGATGAAAGAAGCCCTATTGCACTTCCTCCATGTTGGCTTAACACTCCCTTAAAGGCATCAACGGTTATTGAAAGGGCCTCATCCCATGAGGCCTGAACAAGCCTTCCATTTTTCCTTACAAGTGGGTGTGTAAGCCGCTTTGGACTATAAACTGATTCGTATGAATGCCAGCCCTTTACACAAAGGTTTCCCTTTGAAACTGGATGATTTCTACTTGGGCTAACACCTGTTATCCTTCCTTGGGATACATGGAAATAAAGCCCACAGCCACAGCCACAAAAACAACATACGCTTGGAACATGCTCCATTTGCATTTTAACATCCTTACCCTTCTTAAAGGGGATATTTGTGAAGATATATTCATGCAGTTCATAAAATTTCAGTAATCATTATATAGGCTTTTTCGATTCAATCCACTGGAATATCAAAAAAGGTTGGGGATTAAAACTTGATTAGAAGAACACAAAGGGGCAACCATGGCTAGCCAGCCCAAGTATCTGCTGTCTCCTTATAAAAGGGAAAAAATGAGGTAATAAAATGTTAAAAGAATCTTAACCTTTTTCTAACAATTCATGTTTATACTTGACTTTAAATTTGTTATCAGGCTACCTCTAGATTTTATTGAAGATAGGCGGATGTAATAATTTTTATTACAAAAAAAGGCCATTTTTTAAAGGCAGTCAACAGCTAAAGGAGGCAATATCATCATGAAAAAGATTCTTGGAACCATTTTTTTGGTCCTGATAGCAGTCTTTTTAGGATTTCAGCCTGAAAGTGTTCAGGCAGAAAAGGTTAAGTCCATATCTGGAGCAGGAGCCACCTTCCCTTACCCAGTTTATGCAAAATGGGCGTCAGCCTACTACAAATTAACAGGTATAAAACTGAACTATCAATCAATAGGATCAGGGGGTGGAATCAAACAGATCAAGGCCGGAACTGTCGATTTTGGTGCCTCAGATGCGCCTGTGAAGCCGGAGAATCTGGACAAATGGGGGCTTATTCAGTTCCCAATGATTATGGGAGGAGTAGTACCCGTTGTGAACCTTCCTGGAGTCAAGCCTGGTGAACTAAAGATAAGCAACAAGACCTTAGTGGACATCTATATGGGAAAGATCAGGAAATGGAATGATCCAGCAATTGCTTCAGAAAATCCAGGTCTTCCACTGCCAAGACGTAATATCACTGTTGTGCATAGGGCAGATGGTTCAGGTACTACATGGATCTTTACAAACTTTCTTGCAAAGGTAAGCGAAGAGTGGAAAGAAAAGGTTGGTAATGCCAAGGCAGTTGCCTGGCCAACTGGTATTGGTGGTAAAGGCAATGAGGGGGTTGCCTCTTATGTGAAAAGGATTAAGGGCAGCATAGGTTACGTTGAGTATGCATATGCACTGCAAAACAAACTCACCTATATAAAGCTCAAAAACCGTGCAGGCTCTTATGTGGCACCAAACATGGAAACTTTTCAGGCAGCGGCAGCCAACGCAGATTGGCAAAATGCAAAGGGCTTTTACCTGGTCCTGACGGACCAACCAGGAGAAAAAAGCTGGCCCATAACAGGAGCAAGCTTCATCCTTATGCACAAGGTGCAAGACAAGCCGGAGGTAGCAAAGGCTGTTCTCACATTCTTTGACTGGTGCTACAAAAACGGTCAGGAAATGGCAAAAAAACTGGATTATGTCCCCATGCCAGAAAATGTGGTTGAACTGGTTGAAGAGGCATGGAAGACACAGATAAAAGACAAGTCTGGAAATCCAGTGTGGCCTTAAACATTGAAGCTAAATAGGGCGTTATATAAAAAGGAGTCTTTTAGACAAAGGAGCGGAGCATCCTTTTCATGACTTTTATAACTAGAGCACAAACAAATAAGGCTGATTTATGTAGCCCCAAAAGTGCTCCTAGAAGCAATTGCCTAAATTGCAGTTAAGTGTTAAGGGTGCTCCAAATATCAAAGCATAGGAGTTTGGGATCGCCACGGCGGCTACGCCGCATCGCGATGACAAGTAGACTGCTTCGGCCCCTCTTGGCCTTGCAAGTGACAGCTCATGTCTTCTAAATAAGGCTCCTGGTAATTAAGTTTTATTAGCTGTAAACGTGAACAATATGAACAAAGTTGAGGGACAAACAGGGGAATCCTTGGTGCGCTCAGGTGCAAAGGGCCGCATTTTCGATGTGGTATTTGCCAACGGCACCAAGGTATGTGCTATAATCGTTTTTTTGATAATCGTTGCCATCATGGTGTCTCTTATTGTGGGCGCCTGGCCAGCCTTAAAGAAATTCGGACCTTCTTTCATATGGAGTACAGAATGGAATCCGGTAACCGAAGAATTTGGGGCACTGGTAGCCATTTATGGCACTATAGTAACATCAATAATTGCCATGCTTATTGGGGTTCCTGTAAGTTTTGGAATTGCCATCTTTATTACCGAACTGTGCCCTACCTGGCTCAAACAGCCCATAGCCACAGCCATTGAGCTTCTAGCTGCTATCCCATCGATAATCTATGGCATGTGGGGCCTTTTTGTTTTTGCCCCTTTCTTTGCTGACCACATTGAGCCCTGGATCTCTGACACCCTTGGAAACCTTCCATTTATTGGGCCGCTATTTTCAGGGCCTCCACTTGGGATAGGAGTGTTAACGGCTGGCATAATCCTTGGAATAATGGTCATTCCCTTTATGGCTTCTGTGTTCAGAGACCTTTTTGAAGTGGTGCCTCCTGTATTAAAAGAGTCTGCCTATGGCATCGGTGCCACCACATGGGAGGTTATAAAGAAAATCGTTATGCCCTATACAAAGATTGGTGTTGTAGGAGCCATCATGCTCGGTTTGGGAAGGGCCCTTGGAGAAACCATGGCGGTTACATTTGTCATAGGAAATGCAGATAGGCTCGAAGAGTCTCTTTTGATGCCTGGTAACACCATCTCATCCAGCTTGGCCAATCAGTTCACTGAGGCGGTGGGCGAAATATACACTTCATCACTCATTGCCCTAGGGCTCATTCTGTTCTTGCTGACTTTTATGGTCCTGGCATTTGCCAAGTACTTACTCGTAAGACTCACTCTCAAGGAGGGCGTCAGGACATGAGCAAGTTAAAGAATATAGATGCAGGACTCTACAGAAAGAGAAGGATAATAAATCTGTCTATCCTTGCAGCCTCCATCTTAACCACCCTTTTTGGTCTGTTCTGGCTGGTATGGTTGCTGGCAACCTTGTTTATGCACGGCTTTAAGTATCTTGACCTATCTGTTTTTACGCAGCCAACACCGCCTCCAGGTGAATCAGGCGGCCTGGCCAATGCCATTGTTGGCAGTGTGCTAATAACATTCATGGGAGTTGCCCTTGGGGCGCCGGTAGGTGTACTTGCAGGCACTTTTCTCTCAGAATATGCCATTAGATCCAAGATTGCTCCTGTAATCAGGTTTGTGAACGATGTTCTTCTCAGTGCTCCTTCCATCATCCTGGGCGTGTTTATCTATGAAATAGTAGTTGTACCATCAGGCCACTTCTCTGGCTGGGCAGGCGCACTTGCACTTGCACTAATTGCCTTGCCAATCATTGTAAGAACCACAGAAGACATGTTGAAGCTTGTACCAAACACTGTGAGAGAGGCTGCATGTGCCCTGGGAGCACCGCGATGGAAGGTAACAGTCTCCATCGTCTACCGTGCGGCAAGAGCTGGGATATTTACAGGCATTCTCCTTGCAGTGGCAAGGATAAGCGGGGAAACTGCACCGCTTCTCTTTACTGCCTTGAACAACCAATTCTGGAGCACGAGCCTTAATCAACCTGTAGCAAACCTGCCAGTAGTCATCTTCCAGTTCGCCATGAGCCCTTACGAAGACTGGCAGAACCTTGCATGGGCTGGGGCACTTCTTATAACAATAAGTGTGCTCGTCTTGAATATAGTAGTGAGAACCTTTTTACAGGCCAAAAGATAGGGAATAGGGAACAAAAATAAATTGTAACTTAACTTTCAAACGGAACAAGAAATGGATCAGAAAAACCCAAAGAATAGTCAAACACTTCTTGAAAAAGGCTTTGCCTCCATAAAAGGTGCTGGAGGGCCTGACAAAGCCGATGGTAAACCTTCATCGTTTCCTTTAAAAATAGAAGTGCAGGACCTAAACTTCTATTACGGCAAGTTTCATGCTTTGCATTCCATAACAATGGGCATACCGGAAAAGAAGGTCACTGCAATGATTGGCCCATCTGGCTGTGGCAAATCCACCCTTATAAGATGTTTCAACCGAATCTATGAACTTTATCCTAAACAGTATGCCACCGGGGAAATACTCCTTGATGGAAGAAATATCCTAGATCCAAAGGAAGATCTGAACCTTCTGAGGGCACAGGTCGGGATGGTGTTTCAAAAACCCACGCCCTTTCCCATGTCAGTCTACGACAACATCGCCTTTGGAGTACGGCTTTATGAAAGGCTCACCAAGGATGAAATGGACGAAAGGGTTGAATGGGCACTAAAAAAGTCTGCCTTGTGGAAAGAGGTGAAGGACAAACTCAAACAGATTGGCACAGCCCTTTCTGGCGGACAGCAGCAAAGGCTTTGTATTGCAAGGGCAATTGCTGTAAAACCAGAGGTTGTTTTGCTAGACGAACCATGTTCTGCCCTTGACCCCATCTCAACGGCCAAGGTGGAAGAGCTGATAGATGAGCTGTCTGCCGACTACACCATCATCATTGTGACGCACAACATGCAACAGGCTGCGCGCGTTTCAGACTTTACAGCCTTTATGTACCTTGGAAAACTCATTGAGTTTGACAGTACGGAGAAAATGTTCACAAACCCCATGAGAAAGGAGACTGAAGACTACATAACTGGACGATTTGGCTAGATCTTACTTTTCCTTGAGTGGCAGGAAGATAGTAAATACACTCCCCTTGCCAAGCTCGCTCTTTACGTCGATAATTCCGCCGTGGGCCTTTACTATGTGCTTAACTATGGCAAGCCCAAGGCCTGTGCCGCCAAGTCGTCTGCTTCTTGCCTTGTCCACCCTGTAAAATCGCTGGAAGATCTGTCTCATATCCTTTTGCGATATACCACAGCCTTGATCTGTAACTGATATCTGGACCATCCCTTCTTTCTTGGCAGTTTTAAGCTCTATAGTACTATTTCTAGGACTATAGTTAATGGCATTTACCAAAAGGTTGGTAAGCGCCTGCTCCATCATGGCCTGATCAGCCTCTATTTGGAGGTCTGTATCGTGGCAACGTACTATTACCTCTATCTCCTTCTCCTTGGCCTGTATGCGGCAGGTCTCAACTGTTCTGTCTAAAAGGGTACAAAGGTTGACAAGAGATTTCTTAACTAGCGCCTCCTCGTCACCGGCCTCTATCCTTGAAAGGGACAGGACATCCTCTACCAGATGTTCAAGCCGTCCTGCTTGCCTATAGATAATCTCTACAAATCTCTTTTGCGTCTCCTTGTCGTCCACTCCATCCAACAGCGTTTCTGTATAGCCTTTAATGGCAGTGACTGGCGTTTTCAGCTCGTGTGACACGTTTGCAACAAACTGGCGTCCTGTCTCTTCCAACATCCGCAGCCTGGTAATATCATCCATGACAACTAGTGCCCCTGTGACCTTGCCTGTTTTATCATCTGTTAAAACTGCGGCCTTTACGAGAAACGTCCTCTTTTCAAGGCCGTCTTTGCCAGAGTATAGGACTATCTCTGCATTGCTATCCTTTTTAAGGTCAAAGACCCTATCAATAACCTTTTTCAATGCCAGATCTCGAAAAAGGGCGGTAAATGGCCTATGTACAGCCGCACTTTCCCCTATCCCGATAATCTCCTCAGCTGCCCTATTCATGGTGACTATGCGCCTATGCTCATCAAGCAGAAAAACGGCCTCTTTCATATTCTTGAACAACAGTGCCAACTTATCAAACCTATCCTGGCACGTGCCAAGCCGCTCAGAAAGAAGGGTTAATATCCTGTTGATGGCATTTCTAAGTTTGGCAAGCCCCCCATTT
>JAMOUE010000227.1 GCA_027068235.1 Deltaproteobacteria bacterium
AATATATCATATCCCCTGCTTTTGCTCCGCTTCTGTAGACAGTCTCTCCTTTTGTTACCTCCCCTGTTAGTGTAAGGGTGAGACTTAGTTTATTGGCAGGGCTTTTAACAGTATCACCTCCGGCAAGGATGGCTCCAAACTCTCCAAGCCTTTCAACAAGCCCTTTGGCAAAAAGATACCAAAATTGATCTTTAGGATTTGCCAGATACTCAGGCACTTCCAGGTTTAAAAGTGCAATTAGCGGACGCCCCGCCATGGCTGCTATATCACTAAGGTTGACCGAGGCTAGTTTGCGTCCGAGAAGGTAAGGGGTGGAATAGGAAGTGCGGAAATGGATATCTTCAGCCATGGTATCTGTAGTTAAGAGGAGACTTTTATTTGGAGAAGGCAAGAACTCTGCACAGTCGTCTCCAATAGAAACGATTAAGGACCCTTCATTCGTTGCTAAAGGAAGGGTCCTTGCTATTCTTTTTATCTGTTCAATGAGACCTAGTTCCAACGGTCCTCTAGCCTACTATTTCGAGTTCACTAAAGAAGTATTTTATTTCAATTGCTGCAGTTTCAGGGGCATCTGAACCATGAACCACATTTTTTTCAATGTCGGTTGCAAAATCGGCACGAATGGTTCCTGGCTCTGCTTCCTTATAGTTTGTAGCGCCCATGAGCTTTCTATAGCGTGCAATTACGTCTTCACCCTGTAGGACCATGACTACTATAGGGCCAGATGTCATAAAATCTGTGAGGCTATCAAAAAAGGGCTTTTCCTTGTGAACAGCATAAAAGCCTTGGGCCTCTTTCTTTGTCATATGGATCATCTTCATGGCGACAATCTTTATCTCTTCTGCCTCTAATCTTTTTATCACTTCTCCTATGAGGCCCCGGCGTACTCCGTCGGGTTTGATAATTGAAAGGGTTCTTTCCATGTCTTCCTCCTTGTTTTCATTTGTTGCGTATTTTGAGTTAGGCCTTTATAACCAAATCCTTCTTGCTTGAAAACGGCCTTTATTATTTTTGTGGTGTAATGATGGGGATAAGATCATGAATTATTGTAACATTCTCGACTGCAGACAGCTTAGAATCTTTCTTGCAGCATGGGAATATAAAAATCTAAGCAGGGCTGCCACAGACCTTCACCTTTCCCAGCCCACAGTAAGTGCACATTTAAAGACCCTTGAGGAGCAGTTATCTGGCAATAATGTTACGGAATTTTTATCTTATTCATGCCAAAGATAGAACATTGTCACTTGTAGCCGGGTCTTTTATCTCTTTTGTAAAATAGACCCCTTAACAGTAATACTTGAAAAGACTTCTCTAATAAAACTTATGAATTTTGTTAAATATTTTCCCCTTCCTCTTCCTCTTTGGCCTTCTCTATAGCATCCAAAATCATATCGTATCTAATTTGCTCTCCTAAACGACCAATGATTTTTGCAAGCTCTGAGTTGGTTTCTGCGATTTTTTCAAGTACTAATGCCATGTCTTGGATATTTAGCAATAGAACTGAATCTTGAAGCTCTTGAAGGATTGAAGGTGGTAGGTCTCTTA
The DNA here is from genome assembly GCA_027068235.1 of Deltaproteobacteria bacterium. Taxonomy (GTDB): domain Bacteria; phylum Desulfobacterota; class Dissulfuribacteria; order Dissulfuribacterales; family QOAL01; genus JAADCZ01. The sequence goes on from JAMOUE010000227.1 coordinate 1,546, forward strand.
ACATTTCAACCAACTTTGTAAATTCATATGCAGAGCCAGGGTGCGGTGTGTCTCCTAGGTTGCTTGCATCACAAACATTTTCTTGCATAATGAACTCTAGATCCAGATGCTGCTTCATACAAGTGTATACCTGCTCGGCGGTACATGGTTTCAAAACAAAATCGTCCATGCCACACTGTAAAATCGTATTTTTTTCGTCGTCAAAGGCGCTGGCAGTTAATGCCACTATTACAACTTTGTCACCACCAGGCATTGAACGAATGATACGTGTTGCCTCCATGCCATCCATTTGGGGCATCCTGAGATCCATCCAAATGAAGTTTGGCTGCCATTCTTTAAAGATTTTCACTGCTTCTTTTCCATTGGTGGCTTCCTTAATATGAACCTTCAATACAGAAAGGATATTGCGTAAAAGGAGACGATTATTGGGTTTGTCTTCGGCAATAAGGACCTTAAGCTGTCTTTGTGACGGATCTAACCCAATGACATGCCTTTTGGCCCTTGCTAATTTTGCTTTGTCTATTTCCTTACATGGAGACATGGGTATCTTTGCCCAAAATCTGCTTCCCTTTCCTTTTTGGCTTTCGACACCAGTTTCACCACTCATGGCCTCTACTATCTGGCGTGTTATGGCAAGTCCTAGTCCAAACCCCGTCTTGTCTGAGGCACTTCCTACCTGTACAAAAGGTTGGAAAAGCTTTTTAAGGTCACTTGGGTCGATGCCTGGGCCATGGTCTATTACTTCAATCAGTAGAGTGTCGCTTTGGTAAGCTAGGTGTAGGCATATGGTGCCCTTTTGGGCATATTTTATGGCGTTTGTAAGGTAATTCAGTATAATTTGCCGCAATTTACTTGGATCACCCACTAGGCATGAAGGCAGTTGTGAGTCTTTTTGCACCGTAATCTTCATCCCGGCTGCTGTGGCCCTATCTCGTATCATATCTACTGCATCTTTGGCAATGGCATGAACATCTAACGGCTTGTGTTCGATATTTATGCGTCCAGCCTCGATTTTTGCCAGATCTAAGACATCATTTATAAGCATTAACAGAAAATAGGCACTTCGATGGATAATATCGGCTGTTTCTTTATGGTTTGAAGAAACTTTAGGATCTTTTAATAAGAGTTCTGAAAATCCTAGAATTGCATTCAATGGTGTTCGTAATTCATGGCTCATATTTGCAAGAAAGGCCGTTTTTGAACGATTTGCGTATTCTGCGGCATCTTTGGCTTGTTGTAATTTGAGGTTTAACTTTTGATAGGCCCTTTTGCTATACCAAACATAGATGGCAAATCCTAATAAAAGGATTGAAAGCAAGACCATTAATGAAAGGGTGGTGGCCTGTTTTTCTATAAGGCTAGTCTGCTTTTTAAGAAGTTTGGCCTGCTCCTTTATTTTCTTTTGCTGTTTCTGTATTTGAGCATCTAATGAAGTAATTTGTCTTTGTTGTTTATGTAGGATTTCTGCTCTTTTATGGATCAGTGTCTCTTGATTTTCAAGTTTTTTGCGCTGTTCTTCAAATCTGTTCTTTTGTTTTTGATATTCTAGTTTTAACCTTGATAACTCTCTTTCTTTTTGTTGTATTTTTTGTTGATCTTGTTCTATTATTTTTTGTAGCTCTTTTGTGTGTTTTGCTGCTCTTTCTAGGTCTTCTAATGTGTTTTTTAGTTCAGTATTTTTTGTCTTTATTTTGTTGTTTAGTGTTTTTATCTTTTTGTTGAAGTCTTTTATTCTCTTTTTAAGTTCTTCGTTTATTTTCGTCAGTTTTTCAAAAAGTTTTTCTTGCTGTCTAATTTGCTGTATAGATGTTTTGAATAGCTTGCTTACTCCTATCTCTTCTTCTCCCGTGAGTATTATATCTCTGTTTATCTTAAGTCCTCTCTTTAATATATTGTTTTTGTTGATTTGAAATCGTATTCTATTCTTTTGGTCTCTATATAGGTTTATCATTATCTTGGAGCGTTCTGAAACTTCATTTGTAATTATTAATGTTGGCTCTGTTGTCTTAAAACGCTGCAAGATTTCATTAATCTTATGATTAAATTTTTTGGATATATATAATACTTGCAGAGTGTTTTGCGGGATTTTGGCCAACTTTTTTATGTTAGAGACCCTTATTATTTTGATGGGAGCGCCTTTTAGAGTGAGATGATTTGTCATGCGTTCCAATACGGGGGTTAATTTTTTCTCCTTTTCTAAAATTGCAATGGTAAATGTCTTAAACGAGGCTTGGTGGGGCCAACTGGTATTTTTACTTAAAAGATAAATATAGGCAGAAATTACGTCATTATAGCTTCTAGTTTGCTCAAAGGCTGGAGCTGTACAGACAAAAAGAGGGGGTATTGTCAATAAAAATATTAAAAAGTATAATTTTACGTGAGTCATTTTCCGGCTATAGTTTTAGGAGATTATTAAGTATAGCTGTAACATTTGATAATAAAAATTTCAAATTTCTTAAATGATTATCACTTGGTGCTCAAAAAAGATGACATATTTGTTATCATCAATTGCGAGGTAGATTGATTTTGCTGTTAGGTTAAATTAGACTAGTTTATACGGATTTTTCTTGGAAAAACGGTCGTGTTCTTTATGATTGGGCTAAATAAATTCAAAAAACTCTTATATATCTTTAATTGGGCAACATGTGTGGTGTCCGTTTTTTGCCATCTTTTGACAGGGATGGCGTTTGGTAAAGATGAGCTTCTTAGCCTCGATGTAGAAGACCTTTCCCAGATAAAGGTTGAGGAGGCCTATGCCACCTTGAGTACAATGGATCCTAGTGAGACGCCAGCAAGTATTATTGTAATAACTGCTGAAGATATAAAGAATTCAGGCGCTAGAAACCTAGACGAGCTTTTAGATATTTTCGTTCCTGGTTTTCAATTTATGTATAAAACTCAAGGCAATCAGGCTGGTATAAGGGGAATTATCAGTGATAGAAACAATAAACTTCTTCTTACTGTAAATGGCAGAAGTATGAACATCAGGGCCAGTGATGGGGGCGCAGTAACAGAAAGATGGTTTTCCATGTTGGGTGATATTAGCAGAATTACTGTAGTCAATGGTCCTGGATCTGCTGTCTATGGTCCTGGGGCTATTGCTGGCATAATTAATATTGAGACCTTTAATGGAAAAAATTTTCAGGGCTTTGATGTATCACTTAGGGGAGGATGGGTTGAATATTTTGGTTCATTGGAAGCTCGATATGGCTTAGAATTAGCTAATAATACAGGTCTATTTCTCTATTATGGTGCTGATTATTATCCTGGAGCTAGTAATGATGCAGCACCGTTGAAATTCTCCTATAATCTTAGAAAAAAACGAAGAGAATTTGATATTGAATCTAATCTTTCTGATTTCGACATTCCACGCGACAATAGCTCTTTCAGAGGCCTTGTAAGACATAAATTCCATTTTCAGCTAGATGGAGACAACTATCAAGTGTGGACTCGTTATACTCTAAGTGGCCAAAGGATACCTGCAGACCAATATTTTTATCTCCACACAGATCCGGATTTATTGCTGGATAACGGAGCCGCTAATCAGCAGCTCACGTTTGTTGGTAAATATTCTCAATACATATCTTCGTGGCTGAATATTGATTATATGTTGAGTTACATGCTTAGTGATGTCCAGATAAATTATGGCCTTGCAGACAAGTTACACCGCCATGATGACAAACATTGGAGCGAGGATGAGACTGTTGGTCGCATAATGATGCACATGACACCCTATTCTGGCCATAAAATTGCTATAGGTGCTGAATATTATTATAATAATCTGGGTAGAAAGAGTTATCTGAAACACGATGAACCGTCAAATATTCAAGGCCTGCCAAGGGGAACTAAGTGGAATAGTCACATGGTTTCTCTTGTGGGGGAATATCAACTTCGTTTGCACAGTAACATACTTGGCATAGCTGGCTTGCGTGTTGATAAGCACAGGTACACATCTTGGATGTTTTCTCCTAGAGCGGCCCTTATTTTTACTCCTGATGCCATAAATGTCTTTAAGGTTATTTACAATCGTTCAGTTAGACATGGAGATGATGCTGATTTGTATATTGCCCATCTCGAAGATGAAAAAAAGGGAGACATTGAAGTTATTGATAACTTTGAGTTTATATATGATTCTCAACCTCTAGATAGTTTGCATTTTAGTTTTTCCACTTTCTATAACAGACATCATGTAGTGGCCTTTGATAAAAATTTACATGACACCGTTTATTATTATCATGGGCTCGTTTTAGCCTATGGTAGGACCTCAAAAATTGGAATAGTCCATACGTATGGTCTAGAGGCCACCCTACAGTTTCACACCGACTCTCTTAAAGCCAAATTGTCCCATAGCTTTACAAAGTTACTCGACTTTGACCTGGATGAAAAAGGAATAATTCAAAATGTATCTGCATCACCTTATGGATATGGGAATGACCTTGCAAACTGGGTTAATAATGTGACTAAATTCTCTCTTGATTACAAGGTAACCGACCGTTTTTCTTTTTATGGAAGCGCGCGAATATATTGGGGCCTTCCAGGTGGAAAAGATATGGCTAAATACAATATGCAAAAAATCTATACTCCTGCCCTTCCTATACTGGATTCTGATGACAGGGCCTTTGGGAAAAGTGTTTTTTTGAATCTCGGGATTGGATATAAATTCACACCAAATGTCAATATAAAACTCCATGGGTACAACCTGTTAGGCATATTTGACAAGGATTTTAACAAGAGAAATTTTTTCCAGCGTACCACCATGTATAGGGATGCCGCTCCAGCTGTTGCTCTTAGAATCAGTGGTTCTTTTTAGGTTTGGAGGGATTGCAATGAAGGATGGGGGTATAATATGACAACTACTTTAGCTGATACCAGACAAGTAAAGGGAGAAATACTTGTTGTGGATGACAGCAGGGAGAACTTGCAGCTCCTTTCTAGGATTCTAACAGCAGAAGGTTATAGTGTTCGGCTCGCCGTAACCGGGCAACTTGCACTGGCTTCCATAGAGGCACGCCAACCCGATTTGGTACTTCTTGATGTCTGTATGCCTGATATGAGCGGATACGATGTATGTAGACGGCTTAAGGAAGAGCAAGACACTCGCCATATACCTGTCCTCTTCATTACAGTAATGGGCAGTGTCGAGGACAAACTCAAAGGTTTTGAGGCTGGTGCTAGAGATTACATTGTAAAGCCTTTTCAGCAAGAGGAGGTGCTTGCAAGGGTCAACACCCATGTGGCCCTCTTTAAAATGCACAACAAGCTGGAGCAGCTTGTTAAGGAACGCACGCAGGAACTAAGAAGAATTAATAAGAGGTTGGAGGAAGAGATTATATGGCGTAAACAGGTTGAGGCTGAACGCCAACTTCTTTTTGAAGCGATTAATCAATCAGATGAATCTATTGTAATCACCGATGCCGATGGAAAGATAGTTTTTGTTAATCCGGCCTTTGAAAAATTGACAGGATATTCAAAAGAGGAAGTAATAGGCCAAACTTCTAGGATTCTTAAAAGTGGCCGGCATGACATGGATTTTTACAAAAAGATGTGGAAGACAATCTTAAGTGGAAAGACTTGGCATGGTGAGATTATAAATAAGAGAAAGGATGGGACTTTATTTACAGAAAAGGCCTCCATATCTCCAGTAGTTAACAGTGACGGCAAGATTGTAAATTTCATCGCTGTAAAACATGATGTCACTGAACAGCGATCCCTAGAAGAGCAGTTGCGGCATGCTCAGAAGATGGAGAGTGTAGGGCGTTTGGCAGGAGGGGTGGCCCATGACTATAATAATATGTTGCAAGTAATTCTTGGTTCATTGCAGCTTTTACTGTTGAGAGAGGATTTGCCAGAGGACGTTGTTTATCATCTTAATCAAATAGATAAGGCTGCTATGCGTGCCTCTGAAATTACAAGGCAACTGCTGGCATTTTCACGTAAACAGACTGTTTGCCCAAGAATTGTAGATCTAAATGATTTGTTGTCCAGTGAAATCCTTACCATGTTAAAACGTTTGCTCGGTGAAGATATAGATCTTCAGTTTTATCCCCATGCAAATCCATCTCTAATAAAGATAGATCCAGGTCAGCTCCATCAAGCAGTTACCAACCTTGCAATAAATGCCCGTGACGCCATGCCGAAAGGTGGCAAGCTCACCATTGAGACAGCAAATGCAGTATTTGATGAAGAGTATTGCAAACATCATATTGGTGCTCAACCAGGCAAATATATCATGTTGGCTGTTACCGATACAGGGTGTGGTATTGATAAAGAAATTCTTCCGTACATCTTTGAACCATTTTTTACCACCAAAGAGGAATATAGAGGCACTGGTCTAGGTCTTCCCTCAGTATATGGTATTGTAAAACAAAGTGGAGGCTATATAACTGTGTATAGTGAGCCTGGTATTGGAACCACATTTAAGCTTTACTTTCCAGTCTTTGTTGAGGGTAGTGAGAAGGAAATTAAAGATAGTAATGAAATAGAACATACTGTTGCTTCTGATTCATTATGTATCCTTTTGGTTGAAGATAACGATATGGTTAGGGAGCTTACAAAAAACCTACTTCACATAATGGGGCATCAAGTGGTAGAGGCAGAAACTCCCGACAAAGCCATAAAATTGTCTAAGCAACTTACTACAAAGATTGATCTATTACTGACGGATTTAGTAATGCCAGGTATGAGCGGAATCCAATTACATGACCATATAAAGAAGATATTTCCAGATATCAAGGTTTTATATATGTCAGGGTATACGGCCAATGTCATTGCAAGGCATGGAATCATTGAAAGAGGCGTAAATTTCATACACAAACCCTTTTGTTTAAAGGACTTAGCTACCAAAATTAGGCAAACCATGGCCTGATTATTCTTTCAAGAGTGACAGTGTTGTCGTTTTCAATCCAAATTTTTTACTAGACAACAAAGTTAGGAATATCCATATCACCCCTTTCAAAGGCCTTTAGGAACGCCTTGACTACCACCGGGTCAAAGTCCTTCCCGGCCCCTTTCACTATGATTTCTTTTGCCTCTAATGGGGCCATTGCCTTTCTGTATGGCCTATCACTTGTAAGGGCATCATAAACATCTGCTACAGCAAGGATTCTAGCGCCTAATGGGATATTGGTTCCCTTGTTTGGTCTGTAGCCGTTTCCATCATACTTGTCATGATGGGCCAAGATTATAGGAATTATTCTGCCAAGAGGGCCTTTGAGCGGCTCAAGTATAGTCTCACTATTTTTGACATGTTTTTGAATCTCTTTGTACTCGGCCTCCGACAGTTTGGCAGCCTTGTATAGAAGTTCTCTACTGACCTTTAGCTTCCCA
>JAMOUE010000228.1 GCA_027068235.1 Deltaproteobacteria bacterium
CTCCCGGCCCCAAGGGAGATAAGGGTGATCCAGGTCCTCAGGGACCCCCTGGCCCCGAAGGTCCGCAAGGTCCTCCAGGAGAGCCCGGTCCACCAGGTCCGGAAGGCCCACAAGGCCCACCGGGTCCAGAAGGACCAAGAGGTCCAAGGGGACCACGAGGCCCAAAAGGTACCTCGGCAACCAAGACCTCTAAGGCAAAGAAGAAAAAGGAATAACGTCCTTTAAATCTTTGCATTAATTAAAGGCAGGCGGTCAGGCAAGTGATGCAAGGCTGCCTGCCTTTTTGTTTTTATGCTTTTGATAAAACTTTTTTGAAGGCTATTACTTGCTCGTTTAAAGCTTTACTATCACCCCAACAGATGCATAGAAGAATCGTTCTTTGAGTTTGCCAAAAAGACGCGCCGAGTTTGCAAGACCTGTACAATGGGAGGCGCCAAGCCTTTCTATCCCAAAGTCATCTAGCTCTTTGATGGTTCGCTCAAGCTGTTCGGTTTTAGCAAATCCAAGGTGAGTTCCGCCAATTACCGTATGAATTTTTTTGTTGGGAAGTTTGGAGCGCACGTGATGCAAGATGTTTATGAGTCCTGCATGTGCACAACCAAGTATAATTACAAGGCCTGACGGCGTATCTACAACCATGGATAGATCGTCCCGCAAAGGGTCTTGTTCAACTATTATTTTACCATCCTTCTCCACCTCTATTTCCATGTGTGGATCTGGTGGCTCAAAATCTGTAACACGCGGGACCTCGCCAGTGATGTATATACCTGGAAATATCTCTGTAAAAGAAGTAAAGAATCGAAAGTTACAACCGATAGATTCCAGATAATTTTTTCTGTGGATCATGCCAATAAATCTTCTTGAGCCATCCTTTGCCCAGAAACGTGGGATGAATACATCAGGATGGCAATATATTGGCAAAGACTTTTTCAAGGAGGCGATTTGCGGTATTCCTGACGCGTGATCATAATGGCCATGGCTCAAAACCAGTGCATCTACCCTTGATAGGTCCTTATTGAGCTTTAAGCTGTTGTTTATTAGTCCCTGACCTTGGCCGGTATCAAACAAAATCATTCTCCCCCTGGCTTCTACCAACACAGACCAACCGTGTTCACCTATAAGGCCAAAAGGACCAGCCACTGAATTTTCACAAAGGACTGTGAGTTCCAATGTATGTTGTGTCATTTTTTTTCATCTTCTCCACGTTTTTTTTCTTCACGTTTTTGTTCTTTTTCCAGAAAATGGATTAGGCACGCATTTCTATGACTACAGTAGTCGTTTGGGTGGAGGCACCCTTTACTTGGATCTGTTTGGCGGTTATCCTTTGCACAGAAAAAGTCCATTTTTTACTGACCTCACAGCGTTGTTTGATTCCATTTAGAATAGTGGAAACAATATTGTCAAGGAGGAAGAAGTGAAACCAAAGGAGAGAATGGCAATCCCACGCCAGAGACCTAAAGAGCTTACAGTTGAAGAAAGGATAAATAATTTTAACGAGATAGTATCTGGTTTTGACGATGATACTGCAAAGCTTGAGGCTGAACGCTGTTTGCAGTGTAAAAAGCCGGGTTGTATTAAAGGTTGTCCGCTGCATAATGATATCCCTACCTTTATAAAGTTGTTAAGGGAGGGTGATATAGAAGATGCATATTGGACAATAAGAAAGACAAGTTCAATGCCTGCCATATGTTCAAGGGTTTGCCCGCAAGAGTTTCAATGTGAAGGAAGTTGTATTAGGGCCAAAAAGGGAGAGGCTGTTGCGATTGGTCTTTTGGAGCGTTATGTCGTTGATTGGATGGTAGGGCATAGTAAGAATCTTATGGAACCTTGCGCCATGCCCACCGGTCACAAGGTTGCAATAGTTGGTTCAGGACCTGCTGGTATGACCGTTGCTTACAACCTCGCTCACAAGGGTGTTAAGTGCACCATCTATGATAACCTTCCTGTCTTAGGTGGTATGCTTGCAGTAGGTATCCCTCCTTTCAGATTGCCACGAGACATAATAAAGGCAGAGTTTGATGCCCTAAAAAGCTGTGGTGTTGATATCATAGATGAGGTCACCATTGGAAGAGACAAGACCTTACAAGAACTTAAAGATGAGGGCTATGGGGCAGTGTTTGTTGGGGTAGGCGCCCATGAAAGCAGGAAGCTTGGTATCCCAGGAGAAGATCTTGAGGGCGTGTTGCATGGTGTTGATTATCTTCGAGATGTGAACCTCGGAAAAGACGTTGATCTTGGGCAAAGGGTTGTAGTAGTTGGTGGCGGTAATGTTGCAATAGATGTGGCCCGCACTGCATTACGGCTCGGTTCAAAGGATGTATTCATACTTTATAGAAGAACAAGGAAGGAGATGCCTGCCTCAGAGGCCGAGATTCATCATATGGAAGAAGAAGGAGTGAGGGTAGAATTTTTGGCAGCTCCTGTAGCCATTCATGGTGAAAATGGAAGGCTTAAAAAGATAGAGTGTGTGCGTATGGAGCTCGGAGAGCCAGATGAGTCTGGAAGACGAAGGCCTGTTCCCATTGATGGATCTAACTTTTTCATTGAGGCAGATGCAGTCGTTGCTGCAATAAGTCAGCGAGTAGATCCAACGGTTGTATCAGGTATAGATATAAAAAGGACTCCTTGGGGTACGTTTGAAGTAGATCCTGAGACATTGCAGACCTCTGTGCCATGGATTTTTGCAGGTGGAGACGATGTTTTAGGACCACAGACCGTGGCAAAGGCGGCCTATCAAGGAAGGATTGCTGCCGACTCCATTGAGAAGTTCTTGATGGGAGAGCTTTGAGCATAAAGTATTTACAAATGTTGGTTGATCTTGAATTTAAGAGGCAGTCACTAGTTTTTTCTTTTATGGTGGCTGCCCTTTGTCTTTTTAATGCATGACTCCCGTCAAATAAGGCCTCACCGGACTGATAAAAGAAAAGATCAGCGACTGGTTGATATCTTTGACCATTTAGATGAAGAAAAGGCTAGACTTTATAGCCTTATACTTACTGCCAGAAACATTCCTCACTCGCTAGAAGTCTCCTCTTCCGGCACAGTTAGGCTCAAGGTCGAGAAAGATTATGTGCAAGATGCCTTAGAGGAGATTCATCTGTACCATGAGGAAAACAGAGATTTCTTCGAGAAAGTCAATAACAGTCCATCTAAATTTCACAATCTTAAAGGTTCACTCATCACCATACTGATTATGGCATGTGTAATGTCTCTCACCTTTAGATATGAGGTACGAGAGTTTCTTATGGAAAGATGGGCAGCGGATTCGTCAAAGATCCTTGAGGGAGAGACGTATAGAGTAATAACAAGCCTGTTTCTTCATGCAGATCCTGCTCATTTTTTCATTAACATATTCATGGCAGCCCTATTTTTTACAATTCTATTTGAAGAGACAGGTGTGGGAACTGGCTGGTTCCTTGTTTTGATAGGAGCTGGCGCGGGTAATTACTTGAATGCAATGACGTATAAGTATGACCATATCTCCATAGGGCTATCAACAGCGATTTTTTCGTCCATAGGCACCTACACTGCTTTGAGGGCTGTAGCTAATGGAGCACGCGGGGCCAAGGATGGGTTTAAGGTAATACTTTCTGGCTTGGCACTTCTTGGATTTCTTGGTGCAGGAGAGGGTAGAATAGATGTCTCTGCACATTTCTATGGGTTTGTAAGCGGGTTGATTATTGGAGTGGTGTTTGGATTGTTTTCAATGGTTTTACCCTTAAAGACAAGAAGTGCCGATCTAGTGTTAGGTGCTGTGTCAGTTGCTATAATAATTTTATCAATGATAAACGCCTCCTTTTGAATGCATGATCTGCCAATTTTGAAGTCCAATCAAAAAATTGACGAAAAAATTATAAAGCAGTTTGTATAACTTTTTTCGCTATTACTAAGAGCGTTTTTAGATGACGTCATCCGTCATAACGAGGCGGACTACTGCCGTGGCGATCTTCTTTGTTTCTCCTCTGTGTTTTTGCAGGAGAGTGCTTCGTTCTGCCTGCAATAAGACAGTATTAAAGTTGTCATCTCTTTGGCGCTCTTCTAAAAAATAAGGGGGCTAGTTTATCCATGATAAAAAGAATATCTTTGGCCTTTTTTTTGATTTGGGTTTTGGTCATTGAATGTTGCTGGGCTGATTATTCAGGACTTTGGTGGGATCAGGCTAAAAGTGGACAAGGCGTTTCGATTCTTCAAAATAATAATGCTATTTGTGGGGCATGGTATCTTTATGATTCATCAGGTGAAGATATGTGGTTGGTATTTACTGGCACATTGGATTCTAAAAACACATTGACAAGCGAGCTTGTCCAATATACAGGGCCTGCCCTTGGTACTTCTTGGGATGTAAATAAGCTCAAAGCCACCTCTAAGGGTACGGTTACCCTGGTTTTTAACAGCCCCACCAGCGCCACAATGCAATATAATTTGAATGGGGTGAGTGGCGTTTTGAACCTCGAACCCTTTGCTAATGATATAGCAAGCCTTTATTGGGACGTAGATCGACCAGGTCAAGGTGTTGGACTCTTTGTGGAGGGTAGAAATGCTTATATTGTATGGTATCTCTATGATGAAAATGGCAAAGATATGTGGGTAACGTCTAACGTGGATCTAGGACTTGGTTCTCTTCATGTGGATCTCTATCAGTTTACAGGGCCTCCATTTGGAAGCGAGTGGGATCCATCTCTGGTAAAGTCTTTCGCTGTTGGAGATGCATCATTAATATTGTCAAATTCTAAGCAATTGCCAATCACCTACAATATTCACGGTGTTTCTGGTCAGCTAAACATAGTCCCTTTTGTCTGTAGTATAGCGCAATGAGCAGTGTAAAGTCTTTTGAATCGTATTACTGGGAGTGTAAAAGAAATGACAACTTGATTGCTGTCATTGCGAGGAGGTGTGAATGCACCGACGAAGCAATCCCCACCGAAGGGGCATGGTAGTTGGAGATTGCTTACAGCGGTTGACCGCCTCGCAATGACGGGATGCTCAGGTCATATAAAAAAGGCTTTCAGTAATATAACCTCCTAAAATGTTGTACTTGTTTCAAGTTCAAGCACGCTGCTAACAACTTTGAAGATGGATATTTCGTATTTTATTTTTACAGCCAATCTGTTATTTTCAGCTAATGCTGAAGACAGATATTTTTTATCCATCTAAGTTTTGGGTCATAGTTTTATCAATTCTATTTATCCTCACAGGATTACCAGCTTACTGTATAGCTGGTGTATCACCGCCTAAATCCGTGGAACAAAGGGCCGTCCAGTTGGTGCGTTCGCTGGCAGCTCAAAAGAAAGATTCCATGGATTGGCAGATTGCCGGCCTATTGGAAAAAGATAGAGATGTGTTTACTCAGTCACTTGATCGTCCATTGATTCCGGTGGTTCTATATTTGAAAAGCCATGATGATGCCTCATTAATTGATAGGCTCAAATCGTTAGGAGTAAAGATTGAAACTCATCAAGGCCGAAGGATTCAAGTCCGTGTGAATCGTGCTCTCCTAGAGACTATCTCTAAATGGGACGGGATAGATTATATAAGTCGAGCAATTAATGTGACTCCCTCAGAGATTGTATCCGAGGCAGTGCATGGTATAGGTGCAGATATCCTGCATGATAAAGGTATTACAGGAAATGGCGTAAAGATTGGAATAATTGATGTTGGATTCTTTGGCTACTCTATTCTTCTTGGTTCTGAGCTACCTAAAAGGATAGTGAAAAAGAGTTTTCGTCACGATGTGTGTGGATTTTCTTCCTGTCCCAGTCAAGCACATGGAACGGCAGTAGCAGAGATCATTCACGATATTGCTCCTGATGCCAAGCTATATCTCGTTGCCATAGAGACAATGGAGGAATTTTTAGATGCGGTAGAATGGCTTGAAGAGCAAGATATCGATATAGTCAGCTGTTCATTAAGTTATTGGTTTTGTGGCCCCCTTGATGGAACCGGATGGTGTAGCCAAAAAACAGGGCACTTACGGCTTAAAGGAATATTGCCTGTTTTTGCCGCAGGTAATAATGCCAGAAATCATTGGGCTGGCTTAAACAAGGACGAAAATGGCGATAAGCTGGTGGAGATCGATGGTGATCTACAAGCTATATATTTTTCATCCTATACCAACGAAGAAGTGATTGTTTCTGCCAATTGGGATGATTGGGGTAATGATCCTGAAAATGCTAAGGCCGATCAGGATATTGATTTATTGGTCTTGAGTCCGATTCCATACAGTGTAGAGGTAGAAACTGTTGCCATATCCTTTAATACACAAGCTGGTAAACCTGGAAATTTACCAATAGAGTATGCAAGCTTTGATGCAGAACCAGGAAGGGATTACTATGTCTTTATAGTCAATTCCAACACAACTAGAGACGTAAAGGTACACGTATATATTACTAGCTCTAGTGACATATTCCCTTATGTTGAAAAACAGTCGATCCTTCAACCAGGAGATAGTCCACTGGTTTTGACAGTTGCAGCTTCAGATCTAAGTGGTCATGTATTTGATTATTCTGGTCGGGGGCCAACTTGGAATGGTAAAATGAAGCCAGATATTGCGGGTATTTCAGATTTGACCACCTCTAGTATATCAAATTTTTCAGGTACCAGTGCTGCAGTGCCCACGGTAGCCGGAGCTGCTGCCCTGCTTAAAGAGGCCTATCCCGATTGGGGACCAGATCAACTTCAGGCAGCGTTAGAGCTTTTGGCAAAAGACATATACAAACCTGGCCAAGACAATGTAAGTGGCTGCGGACTAGTAGATATTTCTCGTGTTGCAACTCTTGCCAAAGATCCTGTTACCGGTTTTTGGTGGAATCCACAAAAGGATGGCACTGGCTTCAGTATAGCCAGAGAAGAGGGCACAGATTTCTTAGCAGTTTATACGTATAAGGCCGAAGGAGATAGCTCGGTCTCAGTGCCTGTTTGGCTAACTGCAGGGGGTGGGGCCTTTTCGTCTATCACAGGCCCGTGGCCATTGCTTTTATGGAATGGTTGGCCCCTTGGGACAACGCCTGGAGATTATTCTTATCAAAAGGCTGCTGAAATCTCCATAATATATCTCAGTGAAAAAGAAGGAATCCTACAGGTACGGGATCCTGTAACAAATAAGATTTATAGACAAAATATTGAACGGTTTTATTTTGCCAATAGTAGCGATTTGCATGAAGGAGACCTTGCAGGTTGGTGGTGGGATCATAGCCTGCCGGGAAACGGCATTTTCATTGATATACAGTCAGGAACCCTCTTTTCTGCCTGGTATCATTATGATGAAAATGGATCGCCAAGATGGTGGACCTTTTCTGGGAATATCCCAACAGGAGCTACACAGAGTCTAAAGGCGGATATAATAGAGTGGAATGGAGGCCCTTGTCTGACCTGTCTTCAAGTGAAGCCGCAGGGTACTCCAGTGGGTTCTGTTGAGTTGACCTTTAGTAATGGGGTACCTTCTACCCTTGCGTGGTATACCTTTACAGGGGAGTCTGGTACATATAATCTTACACGATTTCCTTTCTGGGAATAGTACCAAAGAGCACAAAAAAGATGCAAACTTGTGAATGTGATGACGAGCGGAGCAAAGAATCCCCAGGCGAAAATCGGGATTACTTATGCTTATTCAGAACTGGAAAGGTTTTGTAATGTAATCTTAAGAGAAAGGCAGATCGTTAGATGCTTCATATAAAGAATCTAAGTGCCAGCTACGGCCCTATACAGGTTCTAAAAAATTGCTCTCTTCACGTTGATGAAGGTGAGATTGTCTCCATAATTGGAGCAAATGGTGCTGGGAAGACAACACTTCTGCTTTCTATTTCTGGCCTTATCTCTTCTCTTTCTGGTGAGATAAGGTTTTTTGACAGTTCTCTTCGAGGTTTGTCACCAGATAAGATAGTGGCCTTGGGCATTGCTCACTGCCCAGAGGGAAGGCAACTATTTAGCCCGCTTTCTGTTTATGAAAATCTGATGCTTGGGGCCTATGCCAGAAAAGATGCTGATGATCATACCATCAATGCAGAGATGGAAAGGATCTTCGAGCTGTTTCCCAGGCTTAAAGAACGTATCGATCAGACTGCTGGTACCCTGAGCGGTGGTGAACAGCAGATGCTTGCCATAGGTAGGGCACTTATGGCAAAACCAAGACTTCTTCTTCTTGATGAGCCCTCTCTAGGGCTTGCTCCAAGACTTGTGGATACTATCATAAAAACTATAGTGGAATTAAATGAAGAAGGGATGACCATATTGCTTGTGGAGCAGAATGCAAAAAAGGCCCTTGAGATCTCGCACAGGGCCTACATATTGGAAACAGGCCGCATCGTACTCCAGGGCAGGGCCTCGGATCTTGCAGAGGATAGCGAGATCAAAAGGGCCTATCTTGGCAAGGATTACAAAGACCTATCAGAAAGGTGAAAAAGCCATGGAACTCGACCGCGTGGAATATCTTTCTCCTGATGCATGGAGCCAGTGGCATACAGAACTCCTTCAAAGCACTGTAAACCGGGCATACAACAGGGTCCCTTTCTACAGGAAAAGAATGGAGGAGACTGGAATTGGTCCGGATCATATAGGTTCGGTGGAAGACATTGTGAAACTCCCATTCACCACCATGAAGGATATCTCTGATAATTATCCCTATGGCCTCTTTTCCGTGCCTCTTCGGGATATTGTTCGTATCCATACACTAAGAAGTGGCCAGCCCAATCCAATTGCCCTTGGTTATACCAAGACGGATCATAAGAGGAGGACGGAGCTGACGGCTCGTTTTTTTCGTTCTGCCGGTGTAAACGAGGAT
>JAMOUE010000229.1 GCA_027068235.1 Deltaproteobacteria bacterium
TACAGGCACATTGACCTACACCTATGAAACTGCAGGCCAGTTCCAGGCAATCTGTACGGCCTATGACAATGACGGTGCAAATGTCACATCGGCGCCTGTTACCATAACAGTAAATGAACCAGCTCCAAGCTGGCAGGACATAACAGAAGGTGTTACTGTGGAGACTTCCCGCACGTTGTATGACCGCATAAACCGCTGTTTCTTTGTCTATCTGACCTTGACAAATGTTTCAGGCTCCGATTTCAGTGGTCCAGTCCGCATGGTGCTCGACTCAAGCACCCTTCCAATGAGTGAGGCTTCAACGCCAGGCATTGATCCAGACGGCTACACAGAAGATGGAAAACCTTACTTTATCATTGTGCCAGATGGTGAAACCTGGGCAGACGGTGAAAGCCTTAATCAGATCCGCCTTGACTTTAAGCGCTTGAGAAAGCGGCTCGACTTTGAGCTTAGGTTTGAGGCAAAGTAGAAGGGAATAAAGCAATAAAATAGCTAAGAAATAAGGGAAGGGGGGCCTAATGGCCCCCCTTTTTTGGGGTATATGGTTCATTTTCAAAGTGGTGGGAAAAGGAGTTATACGTGGGGTAAGAGTCGTGTCGTCTTCAAGAGTTTGGTTTGGTCAAGCGAGTGGAAAAGATGTGCCGTTATTGGAAAAAACGAGTTAGGAGTCCAATGGCATGGATGTTGGTTCTTCAGGATGGGTCCACAATTTCAATATCAAATTTCCTTGCTGCTCTTAATAACGCCTTGTCTAAGGTGGCTAAGGGTAAATTTTTTCTAATAGCTAATTCCAGATAAGAAGCATCGTATGTGGATAATTGAGACTCTCGAGCCAATGTATAAACATTTCGCATTACTTTTTCTGATATTTGGTCTTCCACATCAATAGGTAATTCAGAAAGCAATTCCCAGAATTGGATACAGTCTATATACTTTAATCGACTTTTTCTTTCAGCAACAACCAACACATTGCCTACTTCAAGTGGCCAAATTACTGGAACAATAGCACGTACATATCTCAAATATTCTAAAACATTATCTGCATATTGATTGGCCTCATCCTCAAAACACCACGACATTACAACCGAATTATCTATTACAACCGCATGCTTCATTAAGCTCTACCCGTTTCGATCAACATTTTAAGATTTAATCCTTTTAATTTTTTCTTTCTTCTAAACTCTCTAAATCTTTTAATAGTCTCAGAAGATGCATATTTATTGTGGTCATCATATGGGCCTAAAATAGCTACCGGGATGCCATGCTTGGTGATAATGATTTTTTCCCCCTTTGATACTTTGTTAAGCAATTTGGGCAAATGTGTCTTTGCTTCATATGCTCCTATTTGTTCCATTTCAATTCTCCTGCTAGTTTTAGACTAGTCTAAATAATTAAATCAAAAAAATCAACTCAAAGAATTCAGTCTTGCGAGACTATAGCAAAACCCTATTTAGGACCACGGTTTCTTGGTCATTAAGAATCTTTGAGAATCATCCTCCGCTCCAACATGATAAGTTTGTTTTCTTCATACCCCTAAAGAAGAGGTCTTGGCTTCTTAGTGCATAACGATAGCGCCGTCTCATAGTGACGTATCTTGTCACCTAAAAACTCCTCTAGGAAAATTATTGGATTTTTTTTCGACGTCGAATAGATGTGCTTTATTTTCAAGTAGTTATCGAGAGGGTTTACAAGAGGGTTTACAAAAAGGTTTACGAAAAAATTTTCCCAAAAGAGAAAGTTTTTTCCCTTGCTGTCTTTTTGTGTCAAATTTCAGGTAATTTCAATGAGATATCTAGTTGTTGCATTTTGCCCTTCATAGTTAGAGGAAATTTTTTTCGTAAACCCAAGGGTTTACAAGAGGGTTTACATCATAAATGCAGTAAAATTAATAGAATCAAATAGTTATGTTGGTATCATTTGTGCTAAAATTTTATCTTAGAAAACTAAAAATTGGGAGGGCAGGTATAAATGAAAAAGACAGCTGCCCAGAACTATGGCGGCCAGAGCGTAGATCTTATCTTTTCTATTTGGGATTGGGACCTTGATACAAATGATATTCAGATAGATAATATTTCCATCACCAAGAATGCACCAGGTGCTGGTCAGGTGCCGGAGCCTGGTACGCTTTTGCTTATAAGTTTTGGCCTGGTGGGTGTTGGGGTTTTGGGTAGGCGAAAGAGATAGCGTGCTGTCCACTTCGTCATTGCGAGGGAGCAAAGCGACCG
>JAMOUE010000230.1 GCA_027068235.1 Deltaproteobacteria bacterium
TCAGCAGAACCAGCAGATGAACCCGCATTTACTAGCACTACGTGGGCATCTGATTCGCATGCACTCTTTATGGCCTTTTCTATATCTTCCGGCCTATCATCAACTATCTCACTTACCTGACATACGGCACCACAAGAGCTGGCCAGGGCTGCCAGCACTGCCGAATTGGATTCTGGTATCTGGCCAGGTTCAAGGCCATCCTTTTCAAGCTTCTCCATATCCACAAGCTCTGAACCAGTAGGAATTATCCTGACTATCGGCCTCTTCCACACCTTTACCTTGACGTTTCCACTGGCAATAAGACCACCAACATCGTAAGGGGCAAGAAGATGATTTGTAGGAAAGACAAGCTCTGTAGCAACTATGTCTTCACCAACTTTTCTTACATTCTGCCATGGAAATACAGGATTTCTTAGAAGAATATGCTCTCTGGCATTGTCAATCAGACAATGTTCTATCATAACAACTGCATTTTTCCCCTCAGGCAAGGGGAAACCAGTATTTACAGCAATGGCAGCCTCTCCAATACGCAATGAAACAGGCGCATCGTCCCTAGCCGAAAAGGTATCCTCTGCCACTACAGCATATCCATCCATGGCAGCAGAATGAAAGGCAGGCGCTGAGATACGCGCAAAGACCGGGCAAGAAGTCACGCGGCCTGATGCATCTTTACTTGAAATCTCTTCATCTCCAACCAAGTCCCCCGGCCTGAATCGGTCTAAGAGAAGCGAACGGGCCTGGCTCAACTCCTTCATATTGAGATAGATCCTTCTCTTCATGGCAAAAGCATTACCTCCGCCTCTTCTCCTTCGTGGTAACCCTCGCTATCACGTGGTATCTTCAACAGGCCATCTGCCTTAACCAGAGTCGAAATAAGACCTGATTTACCATAGATAGGCATTGCCACTGGTAAGATGCCATCTTTAGAATCCTCAAGCCGCACCCTGACATAATCCTCCCTTCCTGTTACAGAAGGAAATATCTGGCCACAAACCGCCCTTTTAAACTCCATATCTGTTTCAGGATCAAGCCCTAACATCACATTCAAAAGGTATTGAACAAACAGCATATAAACCACCATACATGAAGCTGCGTGGCCTGGCAGCCCCAAAAGGGCCGTATCCTCAAAACGAGAAATAATGGTGGGCTTACCAGGCCTTACTGCCACTCCATGGACAAGCGGCGGCTCGCCTGACAGATGCTCAAAAACCTTTAGAGTAAAATCCCTTGCCCCTACAGAGCTTCCACCCGACACAAGAATCACATCTGCGCCCATATCTAGGGCCTCTCTGCATTTTTCGTAGATTGAATCGAATGAATCCTCCACAATCCCAAGCCGTTTTACAGTAGCTTTCCCCTGACGAACAAGGGCCTCCAGGGTAGTAGAATTGATGTCTCTTACCTTGCCGTCTTCTGGAACCTCAGTCTCTGGAACTATTTCATCACCTGTACTTATGATAAAAACCCTGGGGCTTTTAACTACCTTGACCTTGGTTATCCCAAGGCCTGCAAGAAGACCAAGATCCTGCGGTCGAAGCCTTTTTCCCCGTGTTATGCAAACCTTGTCCTTTTGGCAATCTTCCCCTTTTAAAATCATATTTTCGTTGGGAGCTGCAGCCTTATAAACCTCTATGAGATCTTTATCCAGCTCCTTGGTATATTCCACCATAACAACAGCATCTGCACCTTCAGGGACCATACCTCCTGTCCAGATACGAACTGCCTCGCCAGGACCTATTGGCCCACAGCCAGGCGCCTGCCCCATGCGTACCTCTCCAACCACCTTTAATAAGGCTGGCTCTGTCTCAGATGCCCCAAAAATATCCCTAGCCCTTAGGGCATATCCATCCATGGTAGAACGCGAGAAGGGAGGTAAGTCCTCTGGAGAAACTATGTCATTAGCCACTGCTCTACCCAAGGCCTTGTTAAGAGGTACTTCTTCGCCTGGCAATCTAGGAAAAGATCTCAAGATCTGCCTGACTTGCGTAGTGGTCAAAAGCCTGAAAAAGCCCTTCATGGCCGCAGCTCCTTAATGCTGATCTTAAGAAATTGGTTAGCAAGTCTGGCCTTGTTTCATACTAAAGTCAAGAAGAAGTAGATTATTACCTTGGACTATCTCTAAAAATTGAGATCTTTAGATACAAAAGAGGCTACTATCCGTGAAAATCAAAAGGCTCACTCACACCAAAATGGCTCATATATCACTACAAGAAAGCCTATCGAGGCTCATGGCTGCCGCATCTGCAACCGATAGCTCTTTAAGGGTGTCATTTATAAATAGTTGAACTGTCCTTCTGTCGGAAAGGTTGTTTGCTATCTCGTCACACAACTCTTTGTTCCCTGAGTAACCAAGGGCCAAGATTGCAAGGGCCTTTGACTCTGCATCTTTATCGGTAAGATATCCTTTTAGGATGCGCCACGCCTCTATCTCCTTAAAGATCTCGGGCCTTGTCTGGGCAAGCCTGTAAAGCCCCCATAGCGCACCTCGCCTAAGCGGAAGATGCTCCAGGTAGTTTCCATCTTCCCACACATAGGAAAGAAGAATCCTGGCATACTCCCTGGCCAAGGTTTCATCCTGCGCCATGGCCTCTGCCATGGCCTCTGGCGCTCCCCAGCCGATTCCGCCAGATTCGTCATTGAGGCTCCACATAAGCCTTCTCATGACTATCCTTGCCTCCTCCATATCTTGGCGGGCAAGCCTGGCAACAACGGTGCCAAAGGCCCTTATTGCTATCCATCTTTCAAGGCCCTCTGGCTGATAGAAACTTCTTATTAATGTGGATAAAACCTTTTTGGGAGGGACATTTGAAACATATTCAAGAACAGGCGAAAGCTTGCCAGCCTTCAAAAGTTTTGACAACTTCCGCCTGTCTTTGTTTGAAAAGCTTGTCATGTAAACATAACCCTTTTCTAATCCAAGGGCTCCATCTCTTTACCACAACAAAGTGGCACAGGCTGACCAGCTTTGCAATTCATGTACTTGTTACATACTGCACAGAAATAGGTACAATCTTCCTCGACCTTCTTCTCCTGTGAATAGGTAGTCTGACCGCCCTGCACGCCTTCGATGTGAAACCTGGCTACCTTATCGTGGCCAGGAACATAATTTCCCATTGGGACGATCTTTTTGTTATCTCCATAACAATCCACAACTACCTTCCAGAGAACCTCCAGAGATGCAGCCTCTTGAGGATTTTCTGGTTCAAATTCCACTACGTTTTTGTCTACTAATATCTTCATAGGCCTTGTTCTCCTTGTTTATCATTCCTGATTCTCAAGGGACTCAATTATCTTCTGCCCCATGAGCTGTCCAACCTCTTTACATTTTTTGAGGTCATCGTGCGTGGGAACGTATTTGACCCTTATGCCTTCGTGAACCAGATCAAACTTCCAATCTTCCATTGCCTTATTCATGTGTTTGACTGCCTCACCGCTCCATCCATAGGAACCAAAGGCAAAACCAAACTTCTTGGCCGGCCTCAATCCCCTTAGATACATAAGAAAACCAGCCATGGCTGGAAGAAGGCCGTTGTTCAAAGTCGGGCATCCAAGGCAGATCCCTTTGGCATCAATCACATCGGTCACTATCTCACTCCTGTGATTCACACTAAGATCCAGAAGTTTTACACTGACACCTGTTGATTCCAGGCCATCTGCCACTGCCTTTGCCATCATCTCGGTACTGTGCCACATGGTATCGTAAATTACCAAGGCCTTTTTTGTACCCCTGTGATGTGACCAATCTTCGTATGCCTTTATTATCTTGCCAGGATCTTTTCTCCAGATAACACCATGATCTGGCGCTATCATATCTATCTCTATGCCTGCCTCTGCAACGCTCTGCAGAAGTTTTCTAACCTGTGGAGAATATAGATAGAGGATGTTGGCGTAATACTTCTTGGCCTGATACATGAGTTCCGACTGATCCACCTCATCGTCAAACCGTTCGCTTGTTCCAAGGTGCTGGCCAAAGGCGTCACTGGAGATGAGAAGCTTTTCCTCTGGTATATAGGAAAACATTGAATCTGGCCAGTGAAGCATTCTGGTTTCAATAAAAGTGATGGAACGCTTGCCCACAGAGATGGTCTCGCCATTTTCCACTACATGATAAGGCCAGTCTGGCTTATGAAAATGCGCCAGAAGATTCTTGTGCCCCATCTTAGAACATATAATCTTTTCCGGTTTAACAAGATCAACTATTTCAGGAAGAGAACCGCTATGATCCATTTCCACATGATTCACAACGATGTAATCAATCTTTTCAGGATCAGTAAGGGTCCTTATCCTGTGAACCAAGTCAGAGCACAGGTTATGTTTGACAGTATCAAAGAGAACCGTCTTTTCATCAAACATCAAAAAGGCATTGTAGGTGGTTCCCTTGTATGTTGAATAACCGTGAAAGTCCCTAACAAGCCAGTCTACGGCACCTACCCAGTAAATATCTTTTTTGATTTCATACACTTGCATATCCAAATCCTCCAACTCTACTCTACCGGCTCAAATTGATCCTTGGACGCCCCGCAGATAGGGCATGTCCAATCATCAGGAATATCCTCAAAGGCTGTGCCAGGCTTCACGCCGTTGTCAGGATCGCCATTGGTAGGATCATATACGTAACCGCATACGGTACACCTATACTGTTTCATGACTATTTACTCCTCTCTTTGCTTTTTATTGATTTTTGACAGACTTAATCGTGCCTTTCCATTACGCCGTTGACTTGGAATGCGACTCTGCTACCGACCCTTCTCCTGCCAAAGGCTTGAACATGGCCTTTGTTGCCCCGCAGACAGGACATCTCCAGTCATCTGGAAGGTCCTCAAACTTGGTGCCCTTTGGAATCTTACCCTTTCTGTCTCCCTTGTCGGGATTGTAAATGTAACCACAGTTTACTGTCTGACACTGATACATTTCTTCGGGTCTTGCCATTTTGACACTCCTTGTGCTTTTGGTACAGACCAACTAAGTGGCCTCCAATTATTGAAAGTTGCAGGGCCCAGATTTACACCGAGCCCCGCTGTTGCTAATCCAAAAGAAGGGCTTTTTACTCTTGAGGCATAGGAACAGGTAGGGGCCTTTGGCCAAGCTCCCTGTCCACCATGAACAGGCCGCCGCCCTTACCATCCGGGCCACCGGCAAGCTTCAGCTTCTGAACCACTGCATTTGCAGAAGCCTCTTCTTCTACCTGCTCACTTACAAACCACTGGAGAAAGATCTGAGTTGCGTGATCCTTTTCTTCTATTGCCAGATTCATCAGATCATTTATAAGACTGGTAACATACTGCTCGTGTTCGTATGCATGCTCAAAGACAGCTAATGCAGAATCCCACTCCTGCTGAGGGGCCTGAATGGCCTCTAACAGCACTCTACCGCCGCGCTCGATTACAAAGTCATATATCTTCATGGCATGGATCATCTCTTCCTGCGTCTGAGCCTTCATCCACTTTGCACAGCCTTCCAGATCCACGCTCTCGAAATATGAGGCCATGGACAGATAAAGATAGGCCGAATAAAGCTCGGCATTTATCTGCTTGTTCAAAGCCTTTTCCATCTTTTCACTTAACATCTTTTAGCTCCTCCACAGTCCATGAAGATTGCAGTAGGCCCTTGCGGTAACAGCCGAAGCATCTGTACAAAAGGTTGCCTCTGGCTCTTGACCAGGCTTTAGAAACACACGCTGGGCAACATCACCTTCTATCAACTCAATCCATTCAATGTAATGCTTGTCTTCCATTGGATGAGCAGCGCTTCCTACCTTTACCTTGTAGCCATTATCTATCTTTTCCAGAACGGGAACATGTTTCTCCTTTGAAGCATCTACAGTGTTCTCTTCCATGAGGACCATGGGTTTGCCACAACAAACCAACTGTCCCTTTCCCTCATGGATCATCTCCACCATGTTTCCACAGATTTCACACTTGTAAACTTCCAGTTTCCGGGTCATGACTTACTCCTTTTTAGCTCTTTTTAGTTTTTTGTTAGCCTTCTACCTTTATATGTACTGGCTCGCTGAGCCACGTCCCATGGAGATTGCAATTGGCCACTGCCTCAATCTTTGCATCTCCAGGCTTATGGAGCCTTATTTCAAAACATGAGTTTGAGGAGGTGATACCTCCTGCCATATTCACGGCCTCGGAAACCTTTTTCCCGTCTATGTGCAGTTCCACCCGGTCAATCCAGTGATCAGGTGTTGATGGATGCTCGATCATAAAGCCCACATTCACCTTTACCTGAAACCACTGCCCCTTTTTTACTGCCTTTGGAGCCTTAACAAGGGGAACATGCTTTTTCTCAAGGGTGGAAGGATTATCCCTGTTCACCAGTGTGTGTATCTTTGCATTCTTTCCTACAGGTTTGTCATAGGAATCAGCCTTTGCAACACCTCCTGCAATGAGCAGAAATGCTCCGGCAGCTCCAGCCTTCATGAACTGTCTTCTTTTCATTTTCTTCACCCTTTTATTTTATGTTGAGGGTCATCTGGGCACTGTTTACCAACATTGGCCTGTATTCTTCCTCTGGCAGCTCAAAAAACTTACCCACTGAACTTGGCACCTGGGCATAGAACAGATTTGCCTTTATGGTGAGCTTGCCCTTGGGCAGGTCTTGCGGAAGCTGCCAAATGTAATTCTCAATCTTGGTCTCCCGAGGCCCAATCCTATAGTCAACCAAGGTATTATCTTTCGTGTACCACTGACATACGGTCATTCTTCCCTTTGGATCAAAGAAGGGCTTTCTGAAGATTCGCGCCCCATTTGGAACGTCTCCGTCTCTCTTCAGCCCCTTGAATCCCTTGATCTCCATAATCTCTCCAATTGCCTGATAAGCAAGGGCATTGGAGTCAGCTATGGTATATTCTTCACCCTTGAAGCCCTTTGGCTTTACTGGAATCTGATAGGCCTTGCCATTTGCATCAATAGCCACCATCTCAAGCCACAACATACGCTCTTCTGAAGAGCCAGATGGTATAGAGTGGCCAACCTTACCGTTGAAAAGCACGGCCTTTAACTTGAGGTTACTACCAGGAGACAGCTCTTTTTTACTGGCATAGATGGCCAGATCAACTGCACCTGCAAGCTTTGTAGGCGAATGAGAGCCCTGGAATACATGGTGGGCAACATCCTTTCTTTCCTTACCGCCCATTGCAGACTTGCCTGCTGCCCTGTGCATGTGACAATCCTGGCAGACCACGCCCTCTTTGGCATAAGGACCTTTTTTCCACTCCCTATAGGTTGCCTTTACCCATGCCCCGTATGGACTCTGTTCGTCATGACAAGTGGCACAAAACTCGGCGCTTTTATGAAATTGGCTGAACCTTGTGGAATGAAATGACGACTTTGCGTCCTTTCTTGGACCATTTTTTACCTTTCCAGGCTCAATTATAAAGCTAAAGTTAAAAGGCTCTTTCTCAGTAGTGCCTGTAATGGTATGGCACACATCACAAGATACCCCTTCATTTGCCCTGGTATTGGCAGCAGCTTTCTTTGGAGGAATATCTCCAGACAAAAAGGCCAAAGGCCCATGACAGGCTATACAACCAGCCTTCACCCCTGCCACCTTTTCAAGCTTTTTGGAATGGGGCAAAGCCAGTTTAAAGTACTCCACCTGATCCCAAACATGGGTAAAACTTTGGGACATAAGGGTATTTTTCCACTCCTGATAAATCTCCTTATGGCACATTCCACACCTTTTGGGCTTGGAAAAATCATCATATTTATGACTGCCCATTTGCGCGCCTAGGAGATAACCTGGCAGTAACAGAGCTACCATAAGCACACCAAAAACAATCTTTCTCCTCATCTTACATCCTCCTTGTGAGCAGCTCCTGTTCTCACTATCTGTGTAATTAAATCTTGGCGCCTTCCAAGAGGGGGCTACATCCCCCTCTTGGCCTGTTCAAATTGCTATTTATTTATGGTTACTTATTTAGCGTGCTTCTTTAGATACTCTTTCACACCTTCTTGGGTTGGCTTCATTGCCTCTTCACCTGGCCTCCAGTTAGCAGGACATACTTCTCCATGTCCTTCATGATACTGAAGCGCCTCTAGAATCCTTAGTGCCTCATCTATGTTTCTTCCAAGGGGTAGATCGTTGACAAGTTGATGCCTTACCACTCCGTCTTTATCAAGGAGGAACAATCCCCTCAAGGCAATTCCCTCTTCCTCAAGGAGTACCCCATAAGACAGGGAGATCTTCTTTGTAAGGTCAGAAACCAGTGGATAGCTTATTTTACCAACGCCACCTTCCTCCACTGGAGTCTGTCGCCATGCATAATGAGTGAAAGGCGAGTCTACCGAGATTGCCAGAACCTCACAGTTCTTCTCGCGGAACTTGTCTGCCGCCTTGTCCAAGGCGATTATCTCAGTTGGTCAGACAAATGTGAAATCCAGCGGATAGAAAAAGAGAAGCACATACTTCCCTCTATACTGAGACAGGGTTATCTCTTCGATTGCATCATTTGGCATAACAGCCTGTGCCTTAAAATCTGGGGCTTCTTTGGTTACCATTACACACATTTTTTCTTCCTCCTTGTTCTTTTTTATTTTTTTATAATTTCCTGGCCCCTCACCAGGTTTCGACCATCAACTCAAAATAACCTTTGGCATGAGCACATGCAGGACACTTTTCAGGTGGTTCCTGCCCCTCATGAACATATCCGCAGTTTCTGCATTGCCACTTTACAGACTCATCCCTT
>JAMOUE010000231.1 GCA_027068235.1 Deltaproteobacteria bacterium
TATGGAAAGGGCATCTGCCAGATCTGGTTTTCATTTTGATACCAGAAGGCCCCTTTTCCAGGACGCCTTAATCACTTCTAGGGGAATAGTTACTGGCAAGGTAAAAAAGGTTCGCAGAAGACAAGATCTTGATGAAGATTTTAATGAGCCGACCATCTTGGTGCTTCACAGGAGTCTGGTAGATGCAGCAAAGGTTATAGCACGCATACGGGGGCTGCTGGTTGATTTTGGTAATCCTGCGGATCACTTGTCGTGTGTTGCGCGAGAGTATGGAAGGCCCATGCTTGTTGGGCTTGTAAATGCAATGGAGCGTCTTCAGGAAGGTCAGTGGATAACTATTGATGGTGAGAATGGTAAGGTATTTGAGGCTGAAGAAGACGAGATTAAAAAGGCCATTGAAGAGTTTGAGCAGGAGAGAAAGAGCAGAAGTCAAAAGGAGACTAAAGCACCAAAGGATAGTGTGCTAGAGCAACTTAAAGAGCTTACAATCAAGCTCAATCTCACTGATGCCTATGGGCCCACCTTTTCCATAATGGAGTGCAAATCTCTACACGATATTGTTCGCTATGTGCATGAGAAGGCAGTCATTGCCTTTTTTGAGGCAGGAGACGAGCTTTTGGAAGAGACATCAGGTGTAGTTTACAAGCTTAAAAGTGACATCCCCTTTTTCTTGCACATAATAGATATGGGTGGTGGGCTTTCTCCTCACATTAAAGACAAGCGGTCTGTTACTCCAGATGAGATAACTTGTAGGCCCTTTAAGGCGTTGTGGAAAGGAATCTCTACTCCAGGTCTGAGGTGGGCTGGCCCTCCTCCAGTTGTAGGAGATGTATCATCGGTGGTTGGAAGATGGATGTCTGACACAAGAAGTCAGCGTCCAATTGGTATGCCAAATTATCTTATAATCGCCAGGGATTATCTCAATCTAAATGCCAGGATGGATTTTCATTTTACAATGGTGGATACGGTGTGTGGTCTTGATACCAGGGAGAACTACGTAAAATTTCGTTTCAAGGGTGGAGGCACAACGTTGAAGCAGCGTCATCGGCGTGCCCTGGCAATTGGAGAAATACTTGAACGGGCAGACTTTTTCACCGATGTGAAGGCGGATCTGGTTAATGCCATTTTTGAATACGCTCCTTTGGATGTGATAGAAGAAAAACTTGTGATAGTTGGCAGGCTTCTTGGATTTACAAGACTTATAGATGCAGCAATGTACAACGACGAGACCCCTTATCTTGTGGCAGACGCCTTTTATGAGGAAGACTACGAGCTTAAAAAGCTGGTTGAGCTTCTTTCAAAGCAGCAAAAGGAACAGGAGTTTTAAGGCGTTCTCTTTTTTTCTAAAGGCTACCTGACAGCTACCTTTGTATAGAGGGTTACCTTGACAAATTTGAAGTCAAGTAAGCTATAATCAAGCGTGAAAAAATCTGGTTTCTGGCAACACAACTGCTGTAAGGGTATTGCCATATACTGCCCCTGTATCTATGCCAATCTTGTTTTTGGTTACAAGAGGCATTTCAAAGGCCGTATGGCCAAAGACAACGGTTTTTCCTATATCAAAATCAGATTCTAAAAAGACGTCCCTTACCTCGCAAAACTCCATTGCTGTATGTCTCTCAAGGGGAAGGTCTGGCATGATGCCAGCGTGTACAAATAGATAGTCATCTTCCTCATGATAGAGCTTTAGACCCTTTAGGAACTCTATATGCTCCTCTGGCATAAAAGACAACTCGTGTAGATTGCTGAGATCGCTTTCTCCGTAGCTTTTTAAAAAGGCCTCAATGTGCTGTTGTCTGAGGTAGGGGATCAGGATGTCGTCTGGTGCTTTAACGTATTCCAAAAGTAGGTTCTCATGATTTCCAAGAAGACATATAATATTTTCATTTTTTTTCTTCAGGTCTATAAGAACGGAAATCACATCCTTTGAGCTTGGGCCCCTTCCTATGTAGTCACCGAGAAAGATTACAGTATCATCACTTTGTATGGACAAGTGCCCCAGTAGGTTCTTGAGTTTTTTTATGCAACCGTGAATATCTCCAATGGCTATTAGTCTTCCTTTAGAGGCCATTTTTTGCTCCTATCACCTTTGAAGACAAAATACAAACACAAACTTTCATCTTGTTAAATGGTGCCAAGGCTGCCAACCTTGTCAAAAGATTTTGGAAAGTATTTAGAT
>JAMOUE010000232.1 GCA_027068235.1 Deltaproteobacteria bacterium
AATCCTTTAATAATCTTATCAAAATGATATTGGTACTTGTGATTACACTGCTTTTGTTGCCTTCTACGGCATTTGCAGTGCAGGTACACGGATCGCCAGAAGGTTTTGTGGTCCATATGATGGGCCACATCTTTTTTACTTCAGCCCTTATCTTTCTGATATATATTTTGCACAAATATCCTTTAGATAATAGGCCTGCGTGGAAGTATTTTAAAATATCTATCTTTTTCTGGTTAATATGGAATCTTGACACATTTTTAGTCCATATCCTCTCTGTAAGGCTTCCCATGGAGGCAATAGCTACAGGAAGCCATATGGTACACAGCAAACTTAAAGGGCCGTTTGATTTTGAAAGGTTACTCTTCTATTTTGGTAAGTTTGACCACTTTTTGTGTGTGCCTGCCATGTACTGCCTTGCAATGAGTCTTAGAGACTTTTGCAGGCGTGTTGAAAAACAGTTAGAGACTGCAGATTCCAATGAGCATGTGATATGATTGAATCCCTTCCCCTTTTTCCAGTATATGTAGTTGATTTTATTGGGGCTATTATGATGGTTATCTTCTCGCTAATAGCCTTTTTTTATGCGAGACGTTTGACCATATTACAGCCCAAAAGTGTTCTTTGGACATATATGTTTTGGTTCAGTATGGCACTTGTTGCCCTGGCCGTTTCCAGGGGAGTTGGTCATACGGTTCGTTTTGTACTTTTGTACATGGGACATCCAAATCTTTGGAAGAACATCGCTCCATTTTCAGGAGGTCTAAACACCATAACCTTTACATCGGTTGCCGTTCTCACCTTTTACTACTCAAACGTCAGGGATGTAATAGACAGGGTAAAACACGATGCAGAGGCGCTTTACGAGGCAAACTTGCGTCTTCAGAGCGCACAAGAGGCCCTTAGACGCCTGAACCAGAATCTGGAGCAGATGGTGGAGGAGCGGACCAGGGAGCTGAGACAGTCGGAAAAGAAGTTCAGGGGGCTCTTTGAAGGCTCAAAGGATATGATATTTTTTTGTAGTAACAAGCATGTGATAGAGGACATAAATCCAAGTGGCGTGGAACTTCTTGGTTTTACTTCACGTGAGGATGTTATTGGAAGGCCGTTCAGAGATTTTTTCAAAGACAAGAGTCAATGGGAGATGTTCAGGGAGGAGATCTGCCAGAAGGGTCATATCAAAGATATTGAAGCGGAACTAGTACGTTCTGATGGTTCTACAAGAAATGTTATTTTGACTATTTCTGTAATGAAGGATGAAAATGGCAATATAAGAGGTTGTGAAGGTATTGGAAAAGACATAACAAAGATGAAGCAGGTTACAGAAAGCCTTATTCAATCTGAAAAAATGGCTTCTGTTGGGCAGTTGGCAGCAGGGGTTGCCCATGAGATAAATACTCCCCTAGGCATAATCCTTGGTTATGCACAGCTTCTTGAAGAAGAGTATGAAGATAATCCAGAGGCCCTTGAGTCTCTCCAAATTATTGAGAAACAGACCAAGATTTGTAAAAGGATAGTTGGCGATCTTTTGAAGTTTTCACGCTCAAGCTCTGATTCTGAGGTCTCGGAAGTTGACATAAACGAGTGTATAAGGGATGTGCTTGCGGTTACTGAACACTCTTTGAATATGGATAGGATATATGTGAACAGAAACCTTTCTGAAGGACTGCCGCGCATAAAAGGCAAAAAGGAGAAATTGAGGCAGGTTATAATAAACTTGTTGAACAATGCACACCATGCCATTGAAAATGAGGGGATAATAGGTATCTGGACTGAATATGACAAAAGCAGTGATGAAATCAGGGTGATAATAGGGGATACAGGTACAGGCATCCCTCATGAGATACAGAGCAAGATATTTGATCCATTTTTTACCACAAAGAGCGTGGGAAAGGGTACTGGTTTAGGTTTATCGGTCTCTTTTGGAATAATAAAGGATCATGGAGGTTACATTGAGGCACAGTCGCCTCCAAAGGAGAAAAGGTTTGTGAACGCTGGTATGGAGACTGTTATGATAATCCACCTTCCAGTAAGGGGCCCGGCTGAAGAAAATGAGTAGGTCTTCTCAATCTCAAGGGGCATTTGGAAAGGATCATCCCAAAAGAAGGGGTAGGTGGGGTAAAAAGGCAAAATATGTATGCCATTGTTGCAAGAAGGAGATGCCATTTTGCTGGAATTGTCCATGCGGGTTTCAGATATGTGATTCCTGCTTCAAAGAGAATATGTGGGGGCTTAGTAATGGTGCTACATGGGTATGCCCTGATTGTGGCCGTGTAAGGAGCTTCTAAATAGGGATGCAGCCGGATGAGGAGGATGTGGTGCATACCTTGGTAACAGGAGGTGCAAGGAGCGGAAAAAGCCGTTTTGCCTTGGACTTAGCCCTTAGGGAGCTTTGTGGTGATGTAAGCTCACCCCGCGCCCTTTTTATTGCCACTGCCTCTGTGCGTGATGATGAGATGAGGCAAAGGGTCGAAGCCCATAAGAGGGAACGTGGCAGGCAGTGGCATACCATTGAGGAAGAGATCGAGCTTGGTTCTTGTCTTTCCAAAAATATTGAGGATTTTGATGTGGCTGTAATCGACTGTCTTGGCATGTGGGTGACAAATATCTTGCTTACAGAAAGTAAGATATTGGAGACAGAGGCCAAGAATCTTGAACAGGCGCTTAACCAAAGCTCCAAGCCTGTTATATTGGTATCAAATGAAGTGGGCCTTGGAATAGTCCCAGAAAACCGACTGGCCAGACAATTTAGAGACATGCTTGGGAACATTAACCAGAAATTTGCACGTCTTTGCTCTAGGGTTATATTGATGGTTGCTGGTATTCCCTTGGTTGTGAAAGGGCCAGTTCCTTGAAATAACCAATAATTCAGAATAATTCAGACTCAAGACCATATAACTTAGGGGACATGACATAAGTGAAGAAAATGGATCAGAAAATTGCCCAGATAATAGACTCGGTAGTGCCTGTTGATAGAAGCCTTGAAAAGGACATACTTCACAGGCTGGATAACCTCACCAAACCCAAAGGTAGCCTTGGCAGGCTTGAAGAGTTTGCCTTACGTTACTGTCTTATTGCAAATCAGTTTCTTCCTAAAGATCTTAATAAGGCTGTTCTTGTCTTTGCTGGAGATCATGGCATCACAGAAGAAGGTGTTAGCGCATTTCCAAAGGATGTGACCTTTCAAATGGTTAAGAATTTTCTTGAGGGCGGCGCAGGTATAAATGTACTGGCAAGGCATGTGGGCGCAGAGGTTAAAGTGATAGATGTTGGTGTGGATCACAAGCTTGATGACCTCCAAGGCCTGGTGCACAAAAAGATTGCTTATGGCACTCGTAATATGACAAAGGGACCTGCAATGACAAGGAAAGAGGCTGAAAAAGCAATCATTGCAGGGGCGGAAGTAGCTGAAGATACCATTAAAGCTGGAAAGAATATACTGGCTACAGGAGAGATGGGCATAGGAAACACAACGCCTTCAAGTGCGCTTACCGCAGTCATTTGTAAAAAGGCGCCAAGCGATGTAACTGGCAGAGGCACTGGAATAGACATGGCTGCTTATGAGAACAAGATTAGATTGATAGAAAAGGCCCTTGAAGTAAATAAACCAGATCCAGATGATCCCATAGACTGTCTTTCAAAGGTTGGCGGTTATGAAATTGCAGGGATATGCGGTATGATTTTGAAGGCGTGCCAGTTGAAGGTTCCAGTTGTAGTGGATGGCTTTATTTCTGGTGCAGGGGCCATAGTTGCAAAGGCCCTTTGTCCTGAAGTGTCTGATTATCTCTTTTGTGGTCACTGTTCTGTTGAGCAGGGACACAAGGTGCAGATGGACTACCTTGGTCTAAAGCCCATACTTGATCTTAATATGAGACTTGGCGAAGGAACCGGTGCGGTGCTGGCTATTGGTCTTATTGAAGCTGGTCTTAAGATTTATAAAGAGATGGCAACCTTCGATCAAGCAGCAGTATCACCAGGAAACGAGGCATTCTAGGTTAGCATTCAGGAATTATTTCCCCATCAGGTTTTCTGAAAAGTTCGACAAGCCAGGATTTGTTTTCGACGTTTTTGTCGAAAAAAATGTTTCTTATTCTCTCATTATATCAAATTTTTCTTTACTTATCAGGTAGATACATTTGTGGTATCTATTTTGATTATAACTATAATTGTAAGAAATGGCTTCTTTATGATGAAAAGCATTGTCAAGATTTTTTGACATTGTGAAATGATAGGCATGTAGTACACGTAGATGTTTGGGAAAATGTAACAGTAGATAGATTTAGTATTTTGAGGTGACGTATATTGCTTGGAGTGTAAAAGAGATGACACATTTATCTTTGTCATTGCGAGGAGATGTGAATACGCCGACGAAGCAATCTCCTCCTACGGCTCATGTCATCTAGTAAAGGCTTTCAGTAATAAAGAGAGATTCAGTGATGGCACGAAAAGGCCAAATATTTCCAAAGATTTTTTGGGTTATAGCAATATTTTTTATATGGGTATCTTTTCCCGTTGCTGCCGCTGATCTTATAGAGGGCAGGGTTGTAAATCTACACCCTGAATCTAGAACCGTAACCGTCCTTGACTTTTATGATAGTGCAAAAAAAGAAGTGGTGTTTGATAGTATCAAAGGCATTAAGAAGAACAGTGTAATCAAGATATGGGTATCGAGCGATGGCAAAGGCACGTTGAAAGCGAAGAAGATAGCACCTTTAAGACGATATGATTCAACAGGCATGAAAAGGCGTTTGAGAAAGGCCCTATTGAGAAGGCATGGTGCAAAAGGTAGAGGCCATAGAGGCAGGTGTAGGGCCCGTTAACGCTGGATACGAAAGACAACTGGTAAAAGTAATATGCCTATAGAGTTTAACGTTTTATTTAGGTGCAAATCGTGTAAGGGGATCACTTTTTTATGGCAACAAAGCCATTAATGGATTTGCCCAGCCTTTGGAAGGCCAACATATATGCCTTTTTAGTCATCTTTTTGGTATCTATCTCGGTGGCTCTTTGGCAAACTAGATACATCAATAAAGTTTTTCTTGAAGAAGCACGTGATCATGCAAGGCTTGCTGCTGAGATAATAAAGATAAATGCAGACAATGCGGTTGAGGCCAAAAATACAAGTAAAAAGATCGTGGCCTCTTTTTTGAGCAGTCAGGCAAGATTTATCAGATATCTGGAAAATGTTGAGCCATTTACTCCGGAAGAGATATGGGCATTTACAAAAGAATCCGGGCTGGCAGGAGTAACTATATTAGATATTGCCCAGGGAGTAGTGACAGAAAGTGAAAAGGGTTGGCTTCCTGTTCCTATTACCACGTTGTGTGATTCCCATAAGGGCCTTCTGCTCCTTCAAAAACAAAAGCTTTTTGTATATGTAAGCCCGGGGCATGAGGATGGAATCTGTATAGTCACAGGCATTGACGGAACAGATATCCTTGAAATTCAAAGGAAGATAAGCCTGGAAAATACACTTAGAGAGATATCTACCTTATCTGGAGTCAAATTTGCCAAGGTGATATCCAAAGAGGATGCATGTAGGCTCAGAAATGGCTGGGGCTGTCCGAAAAGATGTGACCATAGCAAGAAGACAGTTCTCATAAAGGGAGATCAAGGCCCTATAGTTCAAGTAGAATTTGAAATTTCAAAAGATAAGATTTTGCTCTTGGGAATGGATGCCTCAACCCTTGAAAACAGGCAAAAGCATGTCTGGAATCTCCTTATACTGTTTTCCGTCATCCTTTTTGTTACAGGCGGGGTTGTGACGTGGTTCCTGTATAGACATCAAAAAAACTATATTGAGCGTATCAAAGAGTTTGAAAAGAGGTTACTTGCAGAAAAGCATGAGGCAAGTCTTGGACGTTCTGCAGCGACGATTGCCCATGAAATGAGAAACCCACTTAATGCAATCTCTATGGGCATACAACGCCTTTTGATGGGTAAGAGTAGTCTGACAGAAGGGGACAGGGCATTGCTTCAACTCATGAAACAGGAATTGGCAAGGACAGAAAAGATTGTATCTGGCCTTTTAGACTATGCAAGGCCATCTAGAATTGAAAAGCAAAAGGTCTCATTAAAAGAAATAGTTCGCCACGCCCTGGTGACCGCCCAGAACAGGATAGGTTCTGAAAATATCGCTGTTAATATGAAGGTCAAGGACGACCGTTTCATCCTTGGTGACCCAAACCTGTTGCGTCAGCTCTTTGAAAATCTTCTGGTCAACAGTTTAGAGGCCATGCCAGAAGGAGGCCAGCTTCATATTGAGATAGAATCAAATAAAAGAGAGATGATAGTTAGAATAGTAAATGAAGGCGATGTCCCTAGTGAAGATGACCTTTCAAAGTTGTTCGAGCCCTATTTTACCACCAAAACAAAAGGGACAGGCTTAGGGCTTGCGATTTGTGGCAAGATAGTAAGGGCACATGGTGGACGTATTGAGGCAAGGGTAAAAGAAAACAGATTCATAATGGAAGTAACATTACCATTAGAGGAAGGAAAATGAGCAAGATACTGCTTGTGGATGATGAGCCTGTACAGCGTCAGATATTGAAGGAGTTTTTACAAGAGCACGGTTATGAAGTTGCTGAGGCTGCCAACGGTCAGGAGGCGTTGTCAGTGTTTAAGCGTGAGTTTGTTCCGCTTGTACTCCTTGATCACAGGATGCCAGATATGAATGGAGACGAGGTTCTTGAAAAGCTCAAGGAGATAAATCCACTTGTAAAAGTCATTATGATAACTGCATATGGTGCTGTCGAGACTGCTGTGAAGGTAATGAAGCTTGGAGCAGTAGATTTTTTGGAAAAACCTGTGGAGCTTCAAGAGCTTTTGGAAAAGGTTGAAAAACATCTAGAAGATATTGAGATAGAAGAAGATGTGAAAGAGGTATCAGAGAACCTGGAAGAACTTCCAATAAATTTTGATCTATACATTGGCAGCAGTCCACCTCTGAAAGAGGCCGTATCTGTGGCAAAGAGGGTGGCCATCACATCGTGGCCAGTGCTTTTATGGGGAGAGACAGGTACTGGCAAAGAGCTAATGGCACGTCTTATACATGAACTTAGCCCACGAAGAGATAAGCCATTTATCACAGTGAATTGTGCGGCATTACCAGAAAGTCTGTTTGAAAGTGAGCTTTTCGGCCATGTAAAGGGCTCTTTCACTGGTGCGCATAAGGATAAAAAGGGGATGTTTACAATTGCTGACAAAGGTACCATCTTTCTTGACGAAATAGGGGAGATGCCACTGCAGCTCCAGGCAAAACTACTAAGAGTGCTTCAGGAACATACAATAACACCGGTTGGTGGAACACAGGTTCAAAAGGTAGATGTAAGGGTAGTTTCTGCAACAAATAGAAATCTTAAGGAGATGATTAAACAGGGGACCTTTAGGGAGGATCTGTATTATCGTTTAAATGTCTTTGAAATAGAATTGCCTCCTTTGCGGGAGCGTAAAGAAGACATTCCAGAGCTTGTAGAGTTTTTTATAAAGAAATATTCCAGCCGGCCAATAAAGATATCTGATGCAGCCATGGATAAACTTGTTAAATATCGCTGGCCAGGAAACGTTAGAGAGCTTGAACATACCATACAAAGGATTGTCACCTTGAGCCGTGCAAACACAATAAAGGCTTCGGATATTCAACTTGAATCATTGAGTGAGGATAATAAAGATGTACCTCAAAATCTCCAGGAAAAGCTTGAGAGTATTGAGCAACAAGAGATATTGAAGGCCTTAAAAAAGGCTGGCTGGATTCAAACTAGGGCTGCTGAAATGCTTGGAATAAGTGAGCGCGTCTTGAGATATAAAATGAAAAAGTATGGAATCAAAAAGGCTGGTTAGGCTCCCTTCCCTAGCTCTTTTTGATAAAAGGAATCATGGTGCCGGAGGCGAGAGTCGAACTCGCACGGGCGTAAAGCCCACTGGATTTTGAGTCCAGCGCGTCTACCAGTTCCACCACTCCGGCACAGGTGCAAATTGTTAACATTTTAACCCATTCATGTCAATTCTCAAAGGTCTATTGGTGTTGTGAATAGTATCACATACAAATATAATTTCATGGTTGACATGTTAAGCCTAGTGTTGCTATTTTAATATCAAATTGAGTCGCATTTGTTGGAGAGGGTTCCACTAACTTATCAAATCACCATTACAGTCCGGTGATCAACTTATCACCCAAATAGCGGTAGTGCGCCCTTAAGAAGGCAAAGTCTTAAATTATGTTATGAAATTTTTTTACACACTATTTTGTGTCACTCTTCATCAAGGTTCACAAAATAGGATATGTTTTTGTTCGATTGTTGAGTAAAACCGAACCTTTACACAGATATATTGATACAATAAAGTAGGGCTTGATTGATCTTTATTGCAGTAGTTGTGCAAAATTAAATTGAGGACTCCTATTTAATTATGAATATTACAATTATTGGAACAGGATATGTGGGCCTTGTAACTGGTACTTGTCTGTCTGAGTTTGGGCATTTTGTCAGTTGTGTTGATAAGATCGAGCAAAAGATTGAAGCCTTAAAAAAAGGTGAGATTCCTATATATGAACCGGG
>JAMOUE010000233.1 GCA_027068235.1 Deltaproteobacteria bacterium
TCAAATCCTTGTTGTTGACGATGGAAGCAGCGACAACACAGCCAAAGTAGCCCTAGAGGCTGGCGCTGAAGTAGTAAGACACCCCTACAACATAGGAAACGGCGCAGCGGTCAAAACAGGCATTAGACACGCCCAAGGGAAGTACACAGTACTCATGGATGGAGATGGCCAGCACAGGCCAGAGGACATTAAAAGACTCCTTGAATATTCAGATAGGTACGATCTAGTGGTTGGAGCAAGAGATGCAAAAGGGCAGGCATCTTTAGCGCGCAGCATTGCCAACTGGTGTTACAACAAGTTGGCATCCTACGTTGGCAAGTTCCAAATCAAAGACCTTACCTCTGGCTTTCGCGTCTTTGAAACGGCCACTGTAAGACGGTATCTATATCTTTTTCCAAACACCTTTTCATATCCAACCACAAGCACTCTGGCCTATCTGAGAAGCGGACTTACAATAAAATATGTCCCTATTAAGGTGAAAAAACGAATTGGCAAAAGCAAGATATCAATACTTAGAGACGGTTCCAGATTCATCTTGATCATACTAAGAATTGCCACCCTTTACTCTCCCCTACGGGTCTTTCTTCCTGTCTCTATCTCCTTTTTCCTTTTAGGAACTTTTTATTATCTTTACACCTACACCTTTTATCACCGTTTCACAAATATGTCTGCCCTGCTTCTCAGCGTAAGCATAATGGTTTTTCTGTTAGGGCTTGTTTCAGAACAGATTACTCAGATGCGTTACGATCGAGTTGAAGATACCTTTGAGGCAAAGGTTGAAAAAGTAACATACAACAAAGAGTAGGATAAAAATGGATAACTCCTCAACAATAGACAAAAATAAATTTGATGAGCTTTGTTCTATCTTTAAAGAAGCAACCCACCTTCGTGGAATAAGAAGGCTTTTAAGTTGGGATCAGGAAACCTATATGCCTCAAAAGGGCCAGGCAAACAGGGCTGAACAAAATGCCACAATTACACGCTTAATCCACAAGGCTGTAACCTCTGAAAGGACTGGTCAACTGATAAAAGAACTCTACCTGCAAGTAGAGCCAAAGGTGTCAGAAAACGACTTTTTTGTATGTCTAAGGCAATGGAGGCGGGATTATCGGCGCCAGAAGATGCTGCCTACCAAGTTGGTTGAAGAACTTTCTCGCCAAAGCGTTCTTGCCCATGAGGCATGGGTTAAGGCTCGGCAAAATTCAGATTTCTCCATATTTCTGCCTTTTTTCAAAAAGTTGGTCTCACTTTCTAAGGAGAAGGCAAAATGCATTGGTTTTGATAACAGTCCGTACGATGCACTCCTTGACGAGTTTGAACAGGGTATTACAACCATTGATGTAGAAAAGATCTTTTCCGAACTGGTTCCCCCTTTAAAGGCCCTTACGAAGAGGCTTTCTAACACGTCACAACTTACGAACACAACGCTTAGCGGGCCCTTCCCCATTTCAGGCCAAAAGATTTTGGCACAACTTTCTGCTTTTAAGATAGGCTTTGATATATCTGCAGGGAGAATCGACACTGTAGTCCATCCATTTTCAACCAAGATAGGCCCTGGAGATTGCAGGATAACAACAAGATGGAACCAGGATGACTTTACAGAGGGATTCTTTGGCATATTACATGAGGCAGGCCATGGAATGTATAGCCAGAACCTACCTGCTAAGTGGTATGGCACGCCTCTTGGTGAATCTGTTTCTCTTGGAATACATGAGTCACAATCCAGATTTTGGGAAAACATTATTGGACGCAGCAGGCCCTTTTGGAGCCATTTTCTGCCGATTGCAAGAGGCATATTCCCTGGCGTACTTGATGATCTGGACTTAGATGACTTTGTTCGCATCATAAATAAGGTCAAGCCCTCCTTTATACGGGTGGAAGCTGATGAAGTCACTTATAATCTGCACGTTTATCTGAGATTTGTTGTGGAAAAAGAGCTAATTGAAGGGAAACTCGAACCCGAAGACGTTCCAGACAGATGGAACGGCCTGTTCAAAGAGCTATTTTCCTTGGATGTACCAAATGACAGCATGGGCTGCCTCCAGGATGTGCACTGGTCTAGTGCAAGCTTTGGCTATTTTCCTACATACACCCTTGGAAATATCTATGCAGCCATGCTTAGAGAGGCGTTACTAAATGAGATTCCAGAAATGTGGGAAATAGTTGAA
>JAMOUE010000234.1 GCA_027068235.1 Deltaproteobacteria bacterium
TTTGGAGCTACTTATTACATTAGACCAGATGGCGGTACCCATAAAATTTGTGATGGAACCGCTGATGTTGCAGCACCGGGAACTAATGGCCATTGTGCCTGGAGCCACCCATTTGAGGCGTTGCCCCCCGGGGGAAAGCCGAGAATTAAAGGGGGAGATACGCTGATCATAAAGCAGGGTACTTATACAATGGGACGGATACCCGGAGTGTATGATAAAGACAGCGGATATCTCAAGTGTTATTATAGGTGGTCTTATTCATGTAGGACCTCACCTATTCCTTCTGGACCAGACAAAGATCATCCCACCAGGATTCTTGGCGAAGGATGGGACACAGGATGCAAAAACCCTCCTATTTTGCAAGGAAAAGGCAAAGCCTATGCGATACTAGATCTTACAAATTCTAGCAATGTAGAGGTTCAATGTTTAGACATAACAGATATGGAATCGTGTGGTATAAATTATAGGGGAGAAGATGCTTCTCTAAAATGCTCAAATCTAAATCCTTCAGAAGGCGGCTACGGGGACTACGCCCTCCATGGTATCTTTTCTGGTACTACTAAGAAACCATACAACACATCTTCTAACGTTCTACTTAAGAACCTCAAGATTCATGGCATGGCCTCGAGTGGTATAACTGCGGCCCATATAACAGACTGGAACCTTGAAGACCTGGTCATTACAAAAAATGCTAAAGCAGGCTTTAACGGAGATGTCCCACCATCTAAAGGTGAAAATGATGGTTTTTTCGGCACAATTACGTTTTATAATGTGGAAGTTGGCTGGAGTGGCTGTATTGAAGATCATAAAACTGGAAAAATCCTTAAATGTTATGACCAGCAGATGGGAGGCTATGGAGATGGCATAGGCACAGGGCCAACCCAAAATGGAAGTTGGGTTTTTGAAAATGTTTCAGTCCATCACAACACATCAGATGGAATAGATCTTTTATATATGGAATTAGCCTCAAAACCGCAAGTGAAGATGAAAAAAGTACATGTAGAGGGAAATTCTGGAAATGGAATAAAGGTTGGCGGTTCACTATGGCTTGAAAATAGTACTGTTATTGGAAATTGTGACTATTGGTTTGATAAACCATTTTCAGATAATATCATAAGATGCAGAGGTGCTGGTGCAGCATTAGTAATTATAGATACAAATTTATCAAAACATTATATAATAAATAATACTTTCACAGGTGAAGCCGCTGCTATTATCACTGTTTCATCAAGAGATGGAACCCCACAGAATTTCCATAACTATTTTTATAATAATTTATTGCAAGGGATGCCCAGATTTAACGAGCCAACTGCACACTCTGATTGGATGTACGCATGGAAAATAGATTTAGAAAACACGCTCACTAACAAATATTGGCTTGTTTACAATGCTGGTCGACTACACAGATATAATTTGTGTAATACTGAAGGCACTATATGCAATAGAGATCCCAAATTAAAACTAATAGATCCTAAAAATGATAAGTTTGATCTGCATATATCCTCTGATAGGAGTGCTGCAGTTGGACGCGGAATGAAAGCAGGAACACTGATAGGATATTGGGGAAAAGATGATGAAGAAGTGAGAATACCAACAGTAGACAAGGATGGAAATCCTAGAAAAGGAAAAACGTGTTATGGAGCATATGAAAGAATTAAGGGATCAAAGGGATCAATTGAAATAAACAAAATTAGCAAACTGAAGTAGCAATTATTACTAACATTGAAGCCCTCATATATTAACATGAGGGCTTCATTTGTTTGTTTTTCAATTCATCATAACAGCCCTGGTAAACAGTTTGTCATACAGCATAATATTTTTCTTGATATCAAATTTTTCTTCTGCAATATATCTTGACTGCTGGCCGAATTTTTTAAGCAATTCTGGATGGCTATAAAAAAAATTCAATTTCTGATAAAAAGAGTCTATATCTCCAGGAGAAATCAAAAAACCATTTTTGTTATCAATGATTATTTCTGAATTTCCTCCCACATCAGTCGCTATTCCAGGAAGCCCGCAAGCAATACCTTCCAGCAATGCATTAGATAGACCTTCAGAATGGGAAGAAGAGATTATGAAGTCACAGGCTGTTAATATATTAGGGATATCATTTCTAGAACCCAGCCAAATCACATTCTCCTTTAAGCTATGCTGT
>JAMOUE010000235.1 GCA_027068235.1 Deltaproteobacteria bacterium
GGGAATAAGTAGAACCTTGGCTCCTCTTTCTATTATCTCAGAGATAAAAGAAGATTTATCTATAAAAAGGAAATCTCTTTGTCTTAATTCCTGAAAGTCACTTACACCTATGCCAATGCGCTTTTTCATGCGGTTCCCTTTTATGAATATGAAGATATTTTTTCTATTCTACATTTCTTGTCTTTTATGGGCAATTAAGAATGTTTGTAATAAAAAACTGTTGATAACAAATAGGGTATTAGCAATAAATAGAATTGACATATTCTGAATTGTAAGCTACAAAAATAGTTATATGTATCTGTTACTAGGGTGGAGTGGTCATATAATTTGCAATAAATAGGTGGTTTGAAAAACTTCCATTAAGAAGCTTCAGAGGGAGGAGTCTTAGGTATGAAGAAGTGGGATGGCATGGCAATTATTTCATGTATGTCTGTTTCATGTTTGAGGGTTGTCTTGGGTGCTGAGGCTTTAAGGCAGCGCAGTAAGAGCGCAGGACGATTGAGTCTGGTT
This sequence comes from Deltaproteobacteria bacterium, assembly GCA_027068235.1. Lineage (GTDB taxonomy): Bacteria > Desulfobacterota > Dissulfuribacteria > Dissulfuribacterales > QOAL01 > JAADCZ01. The sequence continues at coordinate 511 of JAMOUE010000235.1, forward strand.
TTTCTTTTATGCTTGCTGGCAGGGTTTGTTTTGTTTGGAACAGGTGTTTGGATAGATAAGGCTATGGCTGGCAATAACGCAGGAGCAGCATTCAGCATTTGGCCAGATACAGGGCAGACAAAATGTTATGACATTAGTTCTGAAATTACCTGTCCCTCTGAGGGAGAGGATTTCTATGGTCAAGATGCCCAGTATCAAGGCCTCCAGCGTTCCTATACTAAGCTTGGATATGGCGGGGTTGAGCTTCCAGATAGCGCTACACAGGCAGATGGCTGGATAATGACTAGAGACAATGCAACCGGTCTTATTTGGGAGATAAAGACTAATAAAGATGACATCAAAGACTACAGCAATCCCCATGACTCAGACAACACCTATACATGGTGTGATACCAGCCTTGCTGCTAATGGAGACATTTCTATTGGTACATGTGGAAACGGCACAGACACGGAGGATTTTATCGACGCCCTCAACTCAGCCCATTTTGGAGGATATTCAGACTGGCGTCTTCCAACCATAAAAGAACTTGTATCTTTAATTGATAGCAATCATTCTTATTCGGAACCACCCATTAATACTACTTATTTCCCAAACGTCACACTATATCGATACTGGTCATCTACTCCACTTGCGAACTACCCGTGGTATACGTGGGACGTGTATTTCGACAGGGACAACGGGGCCCTAATAGATACCAACTATGACTTCGTCAGCTATGTGCGTGCGGTCCGTTCTGAGCAAGATAGAGTGTTCAGTCAGTTTGTAGATAATCATGATGGAACCATAACCGATGCAACAACAGGTCTTATGTGGCAAAAATGCAGCATAGGTCAAACTTATGATGCATCAACTAATAGCTGTGGCGACTCAGACTCAGTCAGCAAACATAACTGGAAGCAGGCTCTGGCGGACTGCGAGGGCCTTGAGCTTGCAGGCCACAGCGATTGGCGGCTTCCGAATAGGAATGAATTAATGTCTATTGCGGACTATTCAAGGCTGGAACCCGCAATAGACACAGCGTATTTTCCAAATACGCCATGGCATACTTGTTATTGGTCATCTACTACCGATCCTGTTAGTCATCATGCAGATAGGATATGGTTCGCCCTGGGCAAAATGACCATCGGCACTAAGGATGTGCACCAATATGTGCGTTGTGTTCGTTTAGGAGCGTCTAAAGTAGTTGGTGATTTGGAATTTACAGACGTTCCTACAGATTATTGGAGCTATGATTATATAAAAACATTGTCTGAATCAGGAATTACTAAAGGCTGTGGAGATGGAAACTTCTGTCCTACAGATCCAGTAACCCGTGCTCAAATGGCAGTATTTTTAGAAAGAGGAATACATGGAGCTGATTTTAGTCCTCCAAGTCTAGAGAGTTTTATATTCAGCGATGTATCTACGGATTACTGGGCAGGAGCATGGATAAAGCAATTATATGAAGATGGAATAACTTCAGGCTGTGGAAATGGGAAATATTGTCCAGAGAAACCAGTAACAAGGGCTCAAATGGCAGTATTTCTTCTGAGAGCTATGTTTGGTTCAAATCATAGTCCACCTTCTCCAGTTGGAACTTTCAATGATGTTCCTACAAATCACTGGGCAGCTGGATGGATTGAGCAACTAGCTGCTGAAGGCATAA
>JAMOUE010000236.1 GCA_027068235.1 Deltaproteobacteria bacterium
AGTTCCAGAACGAGGTCCATCTTTATCTTCTCTGCATTGCTTACAACATGAGAAGATCTTATGCTCTTCTCGAATAAAGAATTAGTAGGAGTAGCGCGTCCAAATTTTGGAAAAACATTAAAAAAAACTAAAAAAGATAATATTTGGGCAAAAAACTACCTGTAAGTTTGCAATATTAATGCTTTAATCAACAATTACTGTTAAAGTTAATAATTCAGAGATCTCTATTTCTAGCATCACATAGAAAATACCATTGATAAGAAAAAACTACTAAACTTGACACGCCGACTACTTCAACTATAAATAAAAGTAATGTGAGTGGGTTAGTTCACTCCTTGGTAAGTCCTACCAATCAAGGTGGAAATTCACCCTCTTTTTTTAGTTTCCATGGAGACAGACCCCTGCGTTAGTCTGTCAAGGTGCTATTGGTGTAGAAACTGTTCCAATGCAGAAACGGGTGTGAAATTTATGTAGCCGCAGGTATGTCTCATCTCCCAAAAACGCCTAGGAGGTGGCCATTATGACATTCAGAGAAATCTTAAAGACTTTTCTATGGATATTCATTCTAACCATGGGTATTACAGCCTCGGCATATCCAGAGGAGCTTGGACATTGGACTGCGCTAATGGGGCATGAGCCTGCGGAGGAACATACTTATCACATAAAAGTAGACCAGGATGGGACTGTGGAAATCACAGTCAGCTGTCAGAACAGCATGACCAGTCAATATACTGTGGTGACCCTTAAGGACAGATACAACAAAGAGATAGGACGCATGTATGTAATGTCTTCACCTTCACGCAAAAATTTCTTCCTTGCCCCAGGAGACTTCACTGTGATAATCGGCAAATACCGAAGCGATATCTATGGAACATATGTTATGACGGCGAACCTCACACCAGCAAATCCTGGCAGCATGGAAGGAGAAAACAACGACATCAAGGACAGGGCATCTCCTGTTAACAGCCCTGTCATAAGCGGCTCTATCGGCTATCAGTACACAAAGGACGAGTTTGACAGAACCGACTGGTTTGCTATGGATATCGTCTCTGGCGGACAACTTGAGGTGGAGATAGACTGTAGCCAGAGCCTCCAAAGCCAATACTCTACCCTCGAAATTTTCGATTCCAGCAACAACAAAGTAGGTTTTGCAACTCTATATCCTGGTAAGAGAACCTTTAATATAAAAAACGGTGGTATCTACTACTTCAAGGTGTTCGTTGGCAGAACGGATCTGCATGGAGCCTACCAGTTCAACATCAGCCTGTCTGGAGGCAACCCGTTGGCAATAAAAGGGGATGCCAATGGAGACGGAAAGCTCAACATAGTGGATGCCCTAATGACTGCGAGATACGCAGTAAAATTAGGGGTTACTAGTTTTCACCCAGAGTCGGCAGACGTCAACTGCGATAAAATTATAAATATAATCGACGCTTTAATGATAGCCAGAAAGGCAGTACAGTTGAACACTCCTGGATGGTGCAAATAGCCTTGCAGACAACTGGCTTATTAAGCAGGTATAGTTTTTACCGCAACGTGTTCAGGACATAAGTGACGTTTGGCTTGGGGGCAGATTGTCCTCCTGATAGACCCGAGTGGACATCAAATTCCTCGCTTTTTACTTTTGCGCTATCGCCACGGCAATATTAGTTTACCCCAAATGAACCTGCCCTGTTGTTTAGCTCATGTACCCACGCCAAGATCTTTGCCACTACCACATAAGTGTCTGGAGGAATCTCGGCATTTAAATCAAGCTTTGAAAGGATTTCTACAAGATCCGCCTGCTCCTTTACCGGAACACCTGCCTTACGGGCAATCTCTATGATTTTTTCAGCAACTGTTCCTTGGCCCTTGGCGGTAATTTTAGGGGCCTGATCTTTACCCGGCTCATACCTTAAGGCAACGGCTCTTTTTACTTTTTGCCCCTTTTTCCTTTTCATAATTTTCTTTAAGCTGCCTTTAGGTAACTACATGGAATCCTTGAATATCAACAATTGGAACCGCCTCACTCACAGGGTCACCATCTGCCTCAGAAGCAGCCTTTACCTCCAGATGACCCATTTTAAAGCCAGCCGCCTTTAACTCCTGAGCCAACTCTACAAGTCCATGTCTTACCATAGATACCTTGTCATCCTCTGCCAAGATACAAACAGTGATAACTTGCTCCTTTTTTAGAAGATGAATGTCAAGCTTACCTAAATTTTTAAGGTTTAAGTCAAAGACCAAGTGGGAAATTGCTCCTTCTTCCTTGTCTATCTGGGCAGCATCTTTTTCCTGCCAAAATATCCATTGGCCAACCCCCTGAAACTGTGAGAAAAAAAAGGGGATAACAAAAAGATCCATGCCTTTTTGAGCAAAGTGTGTATGAATCTCGTGGCTCAATTCCAACTGGGTTGCCAGTCCCTTCAAAAAGGAATGGGCGTGATCTTTACTGGAAGTTGATAAAGTGGAAGTTTCACTTTGCTGGCCCCCTTTCTCAAAATCTGTAACACAAGAATGCTTGCCGTGCCTCTCAATGGCCTGCTCTTCTCCATTTAGCTGCAACTTATTAAATGGCCTTTTTGTTGTTTCACTAGATTGCAACTCATCTTTCATTTGGGGCTCAAATGCTGATTTGGGCGACTCCTTTATCTCTTTATCAGGCGCATAAACATCAATAATTTGCCTTGTCGGCTCTGAAATTTTTGAAGCTATAACCGTTTGGCTTTTAGTAGATTGAGGAACATCTTTTTTGCTCACTTCCTCTCCACTCTCAACCCCTTGCTCCCTTAGGACCTGCTCCTTGACAAAGGTGATCTTTGGTTTCACAGTATCTGCCGCAGAGGAAGGGTCTTGATGCTGCTCTTGAGCCACCTTAAAGGTTGCTTCATTAGCTTTACCTGTTTTTGGTAAAACTGTTTGTTGCAAGCCCTCTTCTTTTACAACTTCTTTTACAACCTGTGTCTTTTCAAGAGGGGTGGAATCACGAAAAATGGGGCCATTTTTAGACTCGCCCTTATCTGTTAGAGAAACATTGCTCTTTACCACCTTTTTTGCATCTTGTTCAGAAAAATCTTGAATAACACCAGGTTTTCCATTTTGAGATGTTATTTTGTGATTCGAAATATTGCTTGGTGCATCTTTGAACGAAGAGGCATCAAACCCTTTGTTGGTAAAAGGTTGGCCCTTTGATTCCGGCTCTTTTGTCACTTCCATATTTGGCAACTTATCTTTCAAAGGGCTGCCCTCTCCACCTTTTTCCGCTGAATTTTCCACTGCACCAACTATCTTTTGTATCACCTTTGAAAGCCCTGGCGAAAGCCTTACAGCCTCCATCACCTTTTCACTGCTTGTATTTTCTCCAACTTCAAAAGGGGCAAAAAGCCTTGTTAACGGTTCTTTGGAAATTGCCTCTTTAGGATTCTGGCCCTGCCCGCTGATCTGACTACCTAGAGCTTTTGAAAATTCATCCTGCCTTAACATTAGACCAAGCCTGGACAGATTGGCTTTGGATTGAGCTAATAGCCCTTGCACCTTGGAAGCAGGCGGTTGCGACTCATTCTTCCAAGACTCTACCTTTACCTTGGCAGGATATCCTGGCTCCAGTACCTTGAGACGCACCTTTGCTCCCTTTGGAATATTAAGGGCCCCTTTTGCCTTCAACACTCCTTGCTCAGTATCGATAAATGTCAGATCCCTGGTCTTGGCCTGAACCTTACCCTCAATAACCTGGCCTGAAGACAGATTGGTAAGCTGAGATTCTAGTTGGGTATCAGAAGATTCAACTGCCCCTTTGGATGAGGATTTGTTAGCTGTTCCATCTATGCTTTTTTGTAGTATCCCATAGAGATATGCAGATATAAGATTCATGATATTACTGGAAGCACTTTTTCAATGACATAACCGGCCATTACAGGCAAAACGTGGCTCCACACCTTGCCTTTTCATCTCTTATCGGTGTTGAAAACAAACAGGATGAAAGAAAACTCTAACAGACTGCTAACTCTAACACGACTCAGCCCTGTATGGCCTGTATAGCGGTAATAGCCACAGTATTTGCCACATCTTCCACCAGGCATCCCCTGCTAAGATCATTAACTGGCTTTTTAAGGCCTTGTACTACAGGGCCAATGGCAACTGCATTTGATGAGCGCTGAACAGCCTTGTAGGTATTGTTGCCAGTATTAAGATCTGGAAAAATCAAGACGGTTGCCCTTCCTGCAACCTTGCTTCCAGGGGCCTTCTTCTTGGCAACATCAGGATCAACTGCAGCATCGTACTGGAGCGGGCCATCCAAAAGTAGATCGGGCCTTAGTTGTTTGGCAATCTTGACAGCCTCTACCACCTTATCAACGTCTTCTCCCTTGCCAGAAGTCCCTGTGGAGTAAGAAAGCATGGCTACTATGGGCTCTATCCCAAAGGCTGCCGCCGTATCTGCAGAACTTATGGCAATGGCTGCAAGTTCCCTAGAGTTTGGATCAGGATTAACAGCGCAGTCTCCAAAGACCTTGACCTGGGTTGGAAGACACATAAAAAAAACGCTTGAAGCTATAACTACTCCTGGTTTGGTCTTGATTATCTGAAAGGCTGGACGCAAAACGTCCTGGGTAGCATGGGCCGCACCAGAAACCATTCCATCAACCAAGTCATTGTAAACCATCATTACTCCAAAATAGTTGACATCCAGCATAGCATCCTTGGCAGCATCTATTGTGATACCCTTGTGTTTCCGCAACTCATAAAATTGATCAACAAATTGGGCCAACAAAGGGCTTGTGGTATGATCCACTATCTCCACATCATGCAGTTCAACTCCGAGCATAGAGGCCCTTTCCAACACGTCATCCCTTTTGCCTATCATGGTGATGTCCACAACATCCCGTGTCCGAAGGATCTCAGCAGCCTTGAGTATACGCTCATCATTACTTTCTGGAAGAATGATCCTTTTCTTTTCCTTTTTGGCCCATTCAAAAAGCCTGAATTCAAACATGAGCGGAGTTACAATCTCAGAAGTGCCAAGATTAAGCCTCTTCTTTATCTCATCGATATCAACACGGGATTCAAAGGCGCCCAGGGCAAGTTCCACCTTTTTGGGTATATCTGGACGTATAAGCGGTCTTACACCACTTGCATTCATGGCAGCAGTAAAGGTATCGGACTTAACGCCAATTATTGGGATGGCCCTATTTCTCATGCCGTCCATAAGCTGACGAACCCTTTTCCCAGGCTTTAGTCCTCCAGTAAGCAGTATCCCTGCAATATTTGGAAAGGTATTGGAATAGACGGTTGAAAGGGTGCCGACCACAATATCTTCCCTGTCGCCAGGGGTAATGATGAGATCTCCATTTTCAATATATGAAAGGTAATTATCAAGTGTCATGGCAGCCACCTTGAACTGTGTGGCTATCCGATTGAGGCTTTCCCTTTTGCCATAGATAAAACTGCAATTAAGCCCCTCCATGATCTCTCCAACCGTGGGAGAAGCCAACTCCTTTATCTCAGGAATCAAATAGACTGGAGCCGACTCTTCAGCCGACAGGTTACCAAGGGCAGCATCCAACTGGGCTATGCTTTCAGGGTCAACCCTGTTTACCACTGTGGCAAGGTGAAAACACCCTTCAGAGGCTATTGTTTCAGCAGTGATCTTAACCTCCTCAATAATCTCTTTTGGGCTTTGTCCTCTTCCTGTTATGACGCCAATGAGCCCTGCTCCAAGATTCTTGGCAATATTTATGTTTGCATCTACATCAAACCCACTACTTATGCCAGAAGACTCGAAGCCTTCGATAATCATGAAGTCATATCTTTCTTTTATATGATTGTACTTTTCCAGGATTGTCTGGACTATCTCCTTGAAACGGCCTTCTGCGCCCAAGGCCTGCACCTCATCCACATCAAAGACATAGGCATCTTCATATGAGATATCCAGGTTATACCTGGTAAGAAGCAGATGGAGATCATTATCGCGCTTTTGGCGAGAACGGATTACCGGCCTGAAGAAACCAATCTTGCTGATCTCCCTGGAGATTAGCTCCATCATGCCAAGAGTTACCATCAGTTTTCCTGCTCTTGGCTCTAGTGATGTGATATAAATGGCCTTTTTGTTCTGATTTGCACCCATTGCGTCACCTTTAAAATAGCTTGAGATAGCCTGTCTTTATAAAAAGATCTTCAATCTTCATTTTTTAATATACACATACGCCCTATGAATGTTAATTTCTAAAAACAGATAAGGGCGGGCTTGTAATGTTCAAGGAACTTCTACAAAACATCAAGGAACGACTTTACATATTTAACTACCTTGGCTCGTTACTGGTCATAACAGGGCTTTTTATGCTTCTGCCCTTGATCCCCATATTCATATATGATGAAGAGCAAAGCCTCTACACATTTATAATTCCAGCAACCTTTGCCATTGTTTCTGGCTCTTTTCTGCACATGAGCTTCCCCTTAAAAAAACCGTCTGTTAGAGGTGCTATGGTCATTACAGCCCTTGGCTGGATACTAGTTGGCCTAATAGGAGGGCTGCCCTACATTATTGGGTTGAAAAAGAGCTTTATCGATGCCTTTTTTGAATCTGTAAGCGGTTTTACCACAACCGGCATCACCCTATTTGAGCACCTGGATACCATGCCCAAATCAATACTCTTTTGGCGTGCATTTACCCAGTGGCTAGGAGGGATTGGCATACTCTCATTTTTCATGGCAGTAAGTTTTCGAGGAGGAAGCATAGCAGCAGCCCTCTTTAGCGCAGAAGGCCATAAAGTCACAGTGGCCCGTCCGGCACCGGGCATATTTCACACCCTTGTTATCCTCTGGAGCATATATGGAGGCTTCTCACTTGTATCATTTTTTCTCTTTCTTATTGGCGGAATGGGAATCTTTGACGCCATTACCCACGCCTTTACATGTATCTCTACAGGTGGCTTTTCAACACATGATGCAAGCCTTGCCTACTGGGAACAGCGAGGTATTGGACATCCTTGGTTTATTGAATTTTCAGCAGTTGCCATAATGCTTGCAGGCGGTGCCAATTTTCTCATCCACTACAGGGCATTGCAAGGCAAGGTGAAGAGTATCTTTACCGATTTTGAAATGAAGTGGTATTGGCTTTTTACATTTTGTGCTGTCTCACTCATAATGGTTGATCATTTTGTCGCCTTTTCAAAGGTAGAACCCCTTGATCTGGCAGACTTTTTCAAGATATTTCGCATTTCCCTCTTTCAAGTAAGCTCTCTCATAACCAGCACAGGATATCTCACGGTTGACATCAACTCGCCTTTTTTCCCAGCCCTAAGCAAACAGATCCTTTTAACACTCATGATCGTAGGCGGATGTATAGGCTCAACTGCCGGTGGAATCAAGGTCATGAGGGCTGGAGTGCTCTTTCGCCTCTTTTCCAGGGAACTAAAGCGTCTTATTCAACCAAGAAGAGCCGTTATTCCACTGGTGATATCTGGAAAGGTGGTGGAGTCTGAGGAGATCTACAGGGTTGCCGCACTGGTGTGGGGATGGATAGCGATTGTAATGGTTGGCGCCTTTATTACTGCGTTTTTTTCAGATCTTGGCCCGTGGCAAGCCCTTTCTGGAATGGCCTCTGCAATGGGAAACATGGGGCCATTTTATTTTTCCGTGCACAAGATGGCCAACCTTAGCTGGGTTATAAAATTGACCTACATCTTTGCCATGCTTGCTGGACGTCTTGAAATCCTACCACTTGCAGTACTGGCTGCCATATTGTTCAGGAGGTTGTAATGTACATAGTCATTGCAGGAGGCGGTATAGCCGGCTCATCCATTGCCAACAAACTTACCGACAGAAAACACGACGTGGTCGTCATAGATAAAAACCTGGATGTATGCAAAGACCTTTATGCCAACTACGGCATAGTAACCGTAAATGGAGATGCCAGGAAGATAGAGGTACTCACAGAAGCGGGCATCCACAGGGCCGATGCGGCACTTGGCACACTTTATCTTGATGCAGACAACCTCACCTTTGCCCTTCTGGCCCATAGCGCAAAGGTCCCAAGGATACTTGTAAAGATGCGAGATCCAGCATATCAGGAAGCATACAAAGTCGCTGGCGTAGATAGCATCTGCGACATGAGTTCCATGTTCACCAACAAGGTCTTGATTGAGCTGGAAAGCCCACAGATAAAGGTGGTTACAACCATAGAAAAGGGTAAGGCCTTGCTGGTAATGTTCGAGCTTCCACCAACTCTGCCTGCAGATGGAATAAGGGTTCAAGATATTGTAAAGGATCCTGCCTTTGCCTCAGACTGTGTATTTGCAGGAGTAGTTGACGAAAAAAGAGAAAAAATTGTGCTTCCAAGGGGCAGTGATAAGCTTTACCCAGGCAGCAAGGTATTCATGGTAGTAAATGAAAGGGGACTGGCTGCAATAGGTAAATACCTGAAAGGCGCCACACAGAAAACTACATAAATGAATGACATATTTGGTTGGTGTTTGGCGTATTTGGCAAGCAGAAA